>JAADCU010000096.1 GCA_013154355.1 Thermoproteota archaeon
ATCTTTTTATGACTATTTTTCCGCAGTTTGGGCAGTAGGTGTGTTCTAGTGGGTGTCCTGGTACGTTACCGATGTAGACATATTTCAATCCTTCTTCTCTAGCGATCTTAGCATGCTCCTCGAGAGTCTCTATGGGAGTCCATGGAAGATTAAGAAGCTCGTAGTCTGGGTGGAACCTCAAGAAGTGTACTGGTGTGTCAGGACCTAGGTGCTCAACTATCCACCTACAGAGCTTTCTAGCCTGTGCAAGATCATCCCCCACCTGAGGAACCACCAGGTCAGTGACCTCTATGAACACTCCCTTCCTCTTAAGCTCCTCCATAGAGTGAAAGATAGGGTCAGGACTAGGAACGCCACAGTACCTCCTCAGAAACCTGGGATCAGCGTTTCCCTTCAGGTCCACTGTAGCCGCGTCAAGAAACTTTGACAACATCTCTATAGCCTCATCAGTGAAGTACCCGTTTGTGACAAACGTGTTAAATAGACCATTCTTTCGAGCAAGGACTCCAGCATCATGGGCATACTCTATAAATATTGTCGGCTCATTATACGTGTACGTGATTCCCTGAGCACCATATGATTGAGCAAGCTCGACAAGCATGTCAGGAGTCACATGGAACCCCTCAAGAAGCCTTCTCTGACTTATATCATAGTTCTGACAGAACTTGCACATCCAGTTACATCCAAAAGTTGAGACTGAGAGCACCATCGATCCTGGATTAAACTGATATAGAGGCTTCTTCTCTATTGGATCGACAGCTATGGCCGATATGAGTCCATACACCATGAGGTACAGCTTTCCACCTATGTTCCACCTGACTCCACAGAACCCGTGGAGACCCGGGGGTATTTTACATCTTCTTGCACATGCCAGACACTCAACCTTTCCATTCCCCAGAGGCTTATATAGTTGTGCTTCTCTCATGTTGATACAATAATGTAGCTAATACTAATTAAGTCTTTAGCTTAAGATCCTCATCAGCCCACAGTAAAGCTTGAGAAAACCAAGAACAAGGTGATGGAAGTGAACGACATATACGTCGTTAAGACAATACTTAGATTCTTTTCGGAAGTTCTCATTCTAATATTCACAAGCCTATTCATAGTCAACCTACTCTACGAACTAAACCTATTTAGAAAATTAACAAGCATTATTAGACCCATAGCAAGGATCCTGAAAATTCCTGAGCCATATGTGGCATGTATAAGCATGGCAATGATAAGCCCGACAGTAGGGTACACAATGCTCATAAGAATAAAGGAGGAACATGACCTCAAAGATGATGATATATTCCCAATACTGCTACTAATATCACCTGTAACACAGCTATGCGACACATTGAGATTTGGATTCCCAATAGCACTATCAGTTCTCGGACCAATAGGAGGACTCATCTATCTTGGGTTTGGGCTCTTCAGATCTATAACGAGAATGATCATACATGGACTATATGTATCAAGAAGAAAGAAGATAATACCGATATACGAGACAGAGAGGTATAGTACAGAGAGGCCTAAGTTTCGTCATGCATTAATAGTAAGTATTAGAAAGACGTTAAAAATGTTCAAAAGAATAGCGATAAGGTTCGGAATAGTTACATCAGTAGTCGTGCTGCTGCTGATGTTTCACATCTTCGATATCATAGGTAATGTTATAAGACCGTTTCTGTCCCTGTTAGGATTTAATACATATATGATAAGTGTTGTTATGATTCAGATATTTCACTTTCTTACAGCACTATATCTTGCAGGAACATTCTACTCTCAGGGACTTCTCACTCTTAAGCAGGTGTTCGTTACAATATTTACAGGAAACCTGATAGCCATCCCTCTAGTTCACTTCAGACACTATCTCCCGTATAGAGCATCATTGTTTGGTTTCAGGGTCGCGATAAGGTGGACGCTGTTTGATCTATGTACTAGTATGTTTACGAATATAGTTGCTTTACTGATAGCCCTATATGTTCTATAGTTTCATCATAATTAACTATTATGAACTATGCTCGTAATATTTATTAGCCTAATACTGAACACATGACCGTGGCAGGAAAGAAGGTAGCCATAGCTATAGGCATAGCGATCGCAGTGATAGTAATCATTATAGCTGGAGTACTCATAGCTCTTCATCATAGAGCGGTAGGTGTCCCCCAGAAAGTGAACGCTACGACAGTTCAGAGGCCTAAGGTCAAGGTCGTGACCAGGACTGTTACAAAGGTGAAGATAGGATCTGCGAGAGCGGTTCTCGCATGGGAGACTCCTCCACTTATCTCTCGTAGCTGGCTTATAAAGAATGGGATATATTACAGGGCGTGGAGCTGGTGGTCATACTTCCAGGGTTATGTTACAGTGTCGCCGAATGGAAAGTACGTGATAGTTGGAACCGTGAAGGGAGAGCTATACATATATAATGCATCGACGGGGTCCCTAATAAAGGAGATAACCTTTCCCCTAGGAGAGATACCTAGAACGATAAGATTCACAGCTGATGGAAGATACATGATAGTTGGAGTATGGTCGAGAAAGGGCTGGCTAATAATATATGACACGAGGACCTGGACTCCTGTTGCTAGACTTGAATTGGACAAGTATGTTGCTGGTCCCTCGAATGCTACTATCCAGACAATAATTAAAGAGCCCTGGCTAGCAGTGATACCTTACTACGCAGTAGTGAGTCCGAACGGAGACATAGTCTACGTAACTATTGTCGAGAGATACGTGAATCCCAAGACTCAGAGTCCAGAGTACATACCTGTAAAATATGACCTAGCAGAGATCTATCCACAGATAAGGGAGAAGTATAAGCACTATCCTGCAATGGTGTGGGTAGACAAATACTACTGGTCGAGAGTCATAGCATATGACATAGCTACACATAGAGTAGTCTGGGTCTGGCCGAGAGATCACCCCGCATATGTTGACATACCTATCCTAGCAATATCTAGCAACGGTAAGTATCTTGCAGCTGCATCATTCTGGGGAATATATGCGAAGAACCCCGTGGAGTGGCACATGGGTGAGGTCTGGGTTCTAGACGCGGCTACAGGAAAGCTATTATACACGTACTCGCCTCTTCCACCAATACCATATATGAACCACACGTCTATATGGAACGGTCTCGCGTTCGCTGATGACGGCAAGTATCTCACAGTGGTTACGGGAGAGGGCAGGATAGTGGTCCTCGATAATGAGAGAAGCGTGATAATGCATAGACCCGTAGTTGTGTGGGAGAAGGATATAGTAGAGTTCATTCCTACTCAAGCATTCCTAATACCATTAACAGGAAAAGCGAAGACGGCCAAGATCGTGAAGACCTACATATACACGTATGCTGGGCTCGCAGCAGTGACCTCAAGATACTTGATAGCATATACTGGCGGAACATACTGTGTAGGGTGGACTCCAGGATACTTGAAGAGGCCAGAGATAGTGCATCCAAACAGTACCAAGCTCTTCATATTTGACTTACAGACAGGTAAGCTAGTGTATGTGGACCTGTTCAACGGTATGCCAACATATGGAAAGGTGAGACCTTTCGTCCTCACCGGATGTTACCTAGTTGGAAGCATAGGTGTCAACTGGGTACGTGCAGACGCATCGATGGCTGGAGTATATGTATGGTATGTCTGCGGAACACCACACAGAGTGCTCAGAATACTCACCGTGCTGAGAGGTCTTGGAATACCTGCTGACGTATCTGCATACGACTCGATGATATACGTATTAACAGGGCTCGTAAATACTGCTCACTCACCTACTCAGCCCGCTCACATAGTTGGTGAGTACAGGCTGATAGCTTACAGGATAGTCATAACATAGAGATGGTCTGTGCAAGAAGATTCATAATTATATTAAATATTCTTCTTATCCTTATACTGAGTAGTCAAGTGCTCTCTAAGTCTCCTATCATAACTATCTTTCAGACTCCTATAGGAGTGAACAAGAATATAGTGAACGTGTATCCTAACCAGACACTGGAAGGATATCTCGTCATAGAATCTAACAGCACCTCATCACTAGACTGTAGACTCAACCTCACAGCTCATGGATGTGTAATAATCTACAAAGGAGAGGCTGGAGAGAGTATCTCGAAAGTATTTAAGCTTCCTCTAAGATATTCGACTAAGGTGATAATTTTCAAGATAAGAACTGGAGAGAGCACATGCGTTCTATCGCTACATGTTCAGTGCGGAAAGTATGTTCTCAGTCTGAGGAAGGAGCTCATCCCCATATCTGGCAGGGGCGTACGTGTCGAGCTCATAGCTCCTTCAGACTCCTTATGTAGATTCAATTACAAGATAGCGAAATATACGTACGTTATCGTTCCTGGAAATATAAACCCGGTGCTTAAGCTGGTCTCAGGAAGCAGTGGTAAACCTCACCCTCAGTTCATAGGTTTTCTCTGTGTGAGAGTCCTGGGAAAAGGGTACTATACTGTGGTCATATTGTTCAAAGCTGATGATAGGCTTGCACCTATATCCTCTGTGAGTCCCGAGAGCGCTGCGTTTGGAGCTAGACCGGGCATGATAGTGTTGGAGGGATTGAAAGGAGGAGACAGCAATGTCATACCACTATGGACATATGTGAGTCCAAGAGAGATCGTTGGGACATATAACGTGACTGTCCTAGTATATCCATACGGTGGATCTAAACCCATACTTGTTAAGCATTATACAATAAAGATAATATGTCTAGAGGAGTATGCACTCTTTCTAGTACTCTTTGCAGGACTTGTAGCAGTGCCCTTCTTCTCCTACTTCACATACAGGACTGTGAGAAAGATATCTCTGAAGGATGTCGCATTCTGCTCTCTGACGAGCTGTCTAATATTTACGACAGCTGTCATACCTGGATACATACTGTGGGGGTTCTCGGCCATTCTTGGACCCTTCGACTGGGCGGTATGGGGACTAGTATATGATATCTTGAGAATGATGTACTATGGTGTTGCTCTATCAGTCAGACCTAGACCTGGGACAATGAGCATGATAATGCTTGTAACATGGATACTTAACGTACTATATTTCGGAAGAATGAGCATACTTTCCCTGCTCTGGGTTGCTACAACAGCAATGTTCTACGAGATATTTCTACTTCTCTCAAGATCATATACAGCTAGTGGAATATCTAGTTCTCGAGCGATCATGGGTTTCATACCTGCGACAATAATAGATAATTATGTTGATCTAATGCTATATATGACGCTATACAGACTATACTATGCGAACTGGTACGTCGCTCTCTACGTGCTCGGAATGACTATATACTCCGTAACAGGTTTCATACTTGGAATGAAGATAAGTAAGTACGTGAGAGGTGTTGTACATGAGTAGGAGAATCATAGAGATAGAGAACCTACAGGTAAGATACCCAGACTCCAACAGCTACTCACTCGTGATAGATGAGCTCGAGATTTATGAAGGAGAGACAGTGCTAGTGCTAGGAAGGTCGGGAAGCGGCAAATCAACGCTAGGAAAGACAATAAGTGGAGTTATTCCACATATAGAGAAGGGCGAGGTAAGAGGTAGATTAGAAGTATCCAATATTGACCCAAGAACAGCACCTATAGAGGATATAGTTAGAAGAGTTGCATACCTCGCACAGTCTCCATACGACCAGGTGATATTTACCAGAGTAGTAGATGAGATCCGTATAACTATAGAGAACATTAGAGGCAGAGCAGACGAGAAGGATGTTGATCACTACCTGGATCTGCTAGGTATAGGACACCTCAAGTATAGGAACGTGAGAGAGCTTTCGGGAGGCGAGCTTCAGAAGCTGGCTATAGCATGTATACTTGCTCTAGATCCCGAGATAATTATTCTTGATGAACCTCTAGCACATCTCGATCCACAGAGTTGTAGAGAATTCTCAAGCATTGTAGAGAAACTGAGAGAAATGAGGAAGACCTTGATAATAATAGAGCACAGATTCAGAGAGCTAGTAGATCCTATAGATAGAGGTCTCATAGACAGGATAGTGCTTCTCGACAACTGCAAGCTAGCATCAGTCATAGAGTCGAGAGAAATAGTGAAAAACCTGAAAGTTCTAGACAGTCTCGGAATAATCCTCCCGCTGAACTGCAAGCTCTCAATACTGTTAAATAGAGAGCTTAAGAGTTTAAGCGATCTCTCAATAATAGAGTATGTAGCAGATTTGCTTAGTACCTTAGAGAGTAGGACAGAGAGAGCGCGCGAAGACAATCCTCTCATTACAATAGAGAACCTATACGCCGGCTACATCTCAATGTTTAGAGGACTTCGAAGAACAGTACTGTGGGTCCTAAAGAACGTAACGTTGAGGGTACTGAAAGGTGAGGTAGTTGGCGTGGTAGGTCCAAATGGTGCCGGAAAGAGTACTCTTCTAAGAGCTATTTTGAGAATAGTACCATATATAAGAGGGAGAATAATAATATACGGGAAAGAGATAAAGAGGATAGGGGATCTTAGAGGACTTGTAGGATATGTTCCTCAGAATCCTGACCTAATACTCATACATGACACAGTGTTTAGAGAGATCTTTGAGAGAGCACGAATCTCATGTAGGAACATTAAAGAAGCGGAGAAGAAGGCCATGAACATAGCTAGAGAGTTAGGTCTATCCGAAGTTCTTCATAAGTGTCCTCACTCGTTATCTAGAGGACAGAGATTCAGAGTAGCAATAGCATCAGTCCTAGCCCTAGATCCCGCAGTCCTGCTCCTGGATGAGCCTACGGTAGGCCAGGATGAAGAATGTATAGAGAAGCTTGGGGAGATCGTGAAAGAGCATGTTAGGTCAGGTTTAGGAGCTATAGTCGTCACACATGACCTTCACTTCATACTAGACTATGTCGACAGGATGTACGTGCTGGAGAACGGACAGGTAATCGCTGAGGGAGATCCTCTGGATATCATGACTAGCAAGATAATGGACAAGATTAGGCTACCTGTACCTGACTATGTACATATCTTCAAGAAGTTGAACGTTAGATTCAGACCAAGAGAGTTAATAGAGAAGATATCTCGTAGACTCTGTGAACATGCTTCGTAGATTGAATATAATTACCAGGTTAATGATACTGTTATCAATAAATATCCTAGCGCTAACGTTTGACAATGTTAAGAATCTCGTCCTGTTAACTCTGATTAGCCTAGCAATATGGCTGTCAACAAGACCTAACATGGATAGAGTGAAGTTCACTCTTCTGATAGTTGTCCCAACAATGTGGAGTTTCGTACTAATGCAGGGATTGTTCTATAGTGCTGAGCCTAAGACTGTTCTTCTTGTGATAATTCCTCCAAACTTTCCGGTACTTGGACAGCTGACAGGAGGGCTTTACCTGATATATCAGGGACTGATATATGGACTTGTCCAGTCTCTGAGAATGGTCTCCGTAATACTTGTCGGTCTTGCTGTAGCATGGTCAAGCAGTGAGACCGAGGTCTTCCAGGTGCTGAGGCACTATCTGAGGAGTAGAAAGCTCACGGTCGCGGTCGGTCTCGCTGTCAGGTTTCTGGACGAGTTTCAGGAGAATCTTAAGCTTGTGAGAGTTAACATGAAAATTCTCTCGAGAACTAGAAACATTCTAAAGACATTCACTAACATTGTAATTCCTCTAACAGCATACATAATTAGGAAGACATATACTATAGCTCTCTCGCTGATATATAGAGGGTTCACCTTAGCAAGAGAGGAGAACGTCGAGAAGCCTCGGCTGTCGATGCTTGATAGATCACTCATAGCGTCTAGTCTCGGTATAGCACTGACGTTCGCAATTATGAAGATACTGACTCTATTCTTCCTATATGGTATATTATATGTTCCTCAGCTGTCATATCTGTACACGTGGGTTGTATATCACGTATAGTATAGTCTTGATCTGAGCCCTCTATACTCACTTACAAGTCTCTCTAACGTGTCTTCGTTAAGCTCATTCGTGTATTGCTGTCTTATTTTTCTACATGTTTCTTCAAATTTTTCTCTATCAATCACTAGTATCCTATCACTTATCCTAGTGACAGCATCTCCCAGCTCGTTGGTCGTCACTATAAGCTTCGAGTAGGTTAGCCATGCTCTTCTCCTTATCTTGTCCTTTGGGTCGACCTCCACTATTATGGTTGATATGTCATCCATGTTCTCTAGCTGTGATAGGTCGTGTATAGAGTACATGTATGTGATCCCACTTCTTATTCTCGTGTTCTCATATATGTCTAGTCTTGGAACTATGAGGAGCTCGTCCGAGGTCAGGATCCTCTCCACCATTTCTCTCAATTTCTTTATCTCTGCCTCGAGACTTCTCATCCTCTGACGAGACCTCTCAAGCTCCGACTCAAGCTGCGTGATTCTCGACTGTAGAGACCTCACCATTATGTCTCTCCTAGCCTCGACGTATGCTCTAGACATGGCCTCGTTCAGCCTCTCCTCGAGCTCCCTCTTCTCGCTCTCAAGCCTCTCGATCTCGGACTCAAGCAGCTTCACACGTCTTTCAAGTTCCTCAGCCTTCTGTGCTGCCGTAGTATCCTGCTCTTTGACTACTATGACCTTGTACTCGCCACTCTTTCTCATTCTTCGAAGCACAGTATCTATAGCCTGCTTGATGCTCAGCCCCTTTATCACCAGGACCTTCACCTCCTCTAGAGGTATAGGAGCGCTGAGCTTCCTGACCTCCTCTTGAGCCTTCTCAAGCTTGTTCCTATAGGCGAGATACGCCTTATATGCCGCTGCAAGAGCATCCCTCTGGTGAGGATCCTTTACCTGTATCTTCTGCTCCTGACATATCTTCGAGACTATCTCGCTCTTCTCTGTCACCGAGAGATCTCTCTCCGGGGAGTACAGTACACTGCTAGTCATCGATGAGAGCTTCCTAACATAGTCAGGTACTTTCGATACATCTGTTGCAACTATTACAGGAGTACCATACTTATACACCATATCTAGCACCTTCCTCCTGCTAAGATTCCTACCACTATGTAACGCTAGCACTCTCCCATTGAGATCGAGGACCGCTACACCTGTCACTATGCCAGGATCTACTCCAACAATTATGTACCTGTCACTAGGCTTAAGCTCAAGAGTCTCCTCTCCTGTCAGCGAAGAGAACTTTATTGTATCACTCATCACCTGCTCTATGACGACGTTCACGTCCATGCTTCTCAGAGGCCTAACAAGTCTACGTACTATGCTCTTATCTGCATACACTATGAACGTTGCCGATCGAACACCTTCAGAATCAGTGAAAAAGAGATCATAGTCGAGACCCTCCTGATCAAGCTTTCTAGATATCTCCTCCACCAGCTGCCTTATCCTGTGTCTTATATTTCTCTCATATCTAACCCTGCTCATCCCACCCTCTTTTGTTCCTAGTCTTGCCTTTATTATGATCCTAGTCTCAGGCTCGTACAATCTAACTATTGATCCAACCCCCTTCAACACAAGTCGTGTAAGAACCTCAGCAGTCTCTTCCGGATCAAGCTTCTGAGCATCAACTCCTAGGTACTCTCTTGCAAGCTCCTCAGTACATACCTCAACGCCCGGACCCACTCTCGTAACTTGCACTATATGTACAGAGAAGGGAAGCTTTGCTAGCCTCTTTATGAATAGTTTTCCCATATCGAGAAGCTCTCTGAGGTTATCTACAGCAAGGACAAGCGGCCTATACTTCTTTATTATCCTTAGAAGCTCGAGATCGCTTACTTGTCCCCTCTCCACGGTCACGTTGTTTATAGCTACCGCATACGCATATATGCCAGGTTTAACTATGTCTACTCCTACTATGAAGCTGTCTCTCAGAAGGTCAAGAAGAGCCACTACAGTAGTATTATTATAGTGGAAAGTTTTTAAGCGTAATGATAAGTAAATACTTAGAAAATCCAGACAAGGAATCAAGAAGCACATAGTCATGTCATCGAGAGAAGGACTAAGAATAGCAGTAATAGACAAGGACCTATGCCAGCCTAGAAAATGTAACAAAGAGTGTATACGCTTCTGTCCTCTAGCGAGGACGGGAAAGAGAGCAATATACTTTGACGAGCAGCTAGGAAGACCTGTCATAACGGCGCTCTGCACCGGATGCGGAATATGTGTACGCAAGTGCCCATTCAAGGCGATAACCATAGTGAACCTTCCGTCAGAACTTGAGCGAGACTGCGTGCACCAGTACGGTCCGAGCGGGTTCAAACTTTTCAGATTACCTATACTTAAGCAGGGTAAGGTCATAGGCATAATTGGGCAGAATGGTCTAGGAAAGACCACTATAGCAAAGATTCTGTCGGGAGAGCTTGTACCTAACTTCTGTGGGAGCTCGGAGGTCACTCCTGAGGAGGTTGTGAGAAGGTTCAGAGGGACCGAGCTTCAGCCATATTTTCAAGATTTATATTCAAAAAAGCTTAATGTAGTCCACAAGATACAGTACATAGAGCTCATACCTATGTACGTCAAGGGCAAGGTTATGGATGTGTTGCGGAGGATTGCATCAGGGAAGGAAGATAAACTGAAAGAGGTCGTGGAGAGGCTACGTCTGCAGAACATACTTGAGAGAGACATCAAGCATCTGAGCGGTGGAGAGCTTCAGAAAGTTGCAATAGCAGCAGTATTGCTGAGAGACGCTGATGTATATATATTAGACGAACCAACAACACATCTAGATGTTGTAGAGAGACTTAGAGTAGCCGAATCTATAAAAGATGCGACACAGAGAGGAAAGTACACTGTCGTGATAGATCACGATCTTGCTGTCCTGGACTATCTGGCAGACCTTGTAGTGATACTTTACGGAAAGCCGGGAGCATATGGAATAGTCTCCAGGACCAGAGGAGCAAGAGAAGGAATAAATGAGTACCTGCAGGGATACCTCTCAGTTGAGAACGTCGTTATAAGAGACAAAGCAATAACGTTCAGAACAAGCCCACCAGAGAGAAAGGTTTCCAGAGAGAAGGTGCTGGTAGAGTGGACAGATCTCAAAAAGAGGCTTGATGGCTTCATGTTAGAGGTATCTAGCGGACAAATATGTAGAGGAGAGATCATAGGTGTGTTAGGACCGAACGGTATCGGCAAGACAACTTTCGCAAGAATACTCGTAAACGAGATAGAGCCTGACGAGGGGTCCGTGATACCGTATGGAGAGGTGAGAATAAGCTACAAGCCACAGTATGTGAGGGACATAGCCATAAAATATTCAGAATATACAGTAAGGAGATATCTAGCAGAGATATGTGGAAGAGACTTCATGGAGAAACCAATATGGCCGGACATATCTAGTGGTCTCACGCTAGAACCGATAATGGATAGAGAGCTCAACAGCCTAAGTGGTGGAGAGCTCCAGAGAGTAGTTGTAGCAGCATCGCTTCTGAGAGACGCGGAACTATACGTACTAGATGAGCCAATGGCATATCTAGACATTGAGCAACGAATAAGAGTAGCAACAGTCATAAGAAGGATAATAGAGGAGAGAGAGGCGGTAGCCTTCGTGATAGAACATGACATAACGATGATAGACTACCTCTCAACATCAGTGATAGTGTTCTCAGGAGAGCCTGGAAGACATGGCATAGCTAGGGGACCCTTCGGTCTCAGGGAAGGAATGAACCTGTTCCTAAAAGAGCAAGATATAACCTTCAGAAGAGAGCCGAAAGTGGGAAGACCAAGAATAAATAAGAGAGGCTCAGTGCTTGACAGAATGCAGAGAGAAATAGGAGAGTACTACTATTATATACCCCAGAGAGAAGAGTCGTGACCTGTATAGCAGTACTAGGGACGTCAAGCAACTGTGGGAAGTCCACTATTACAGCATTATTATGCAGACTATTCTACAAAAAAGGATTTCAAACAGCACCATTCAAGCCACAGAACATGAGTCTGAACAGCACGTCAACATGGTATGGAGAGGAGATAGCATACATACAGCATATACAGGCAAAACTGTGCAATATTGAGCCGACAGCTCACATAAACCCAGTACTAATAAAACCATATGGATACAAGAGAAGCGAGATTATTGTTCTAGGAAGACCGAGATTCTTCACAACACCTGAAAAATATTATAGTACTATAATAGAAAAGCTGAGAGATATAGTAGAACTATCCTACAAAATATTATCAAGAAATTATGATATTATAGTAATGGAAGGAGCAGGATGCGCATATGAGCCGAATCTAGAGAATGTAGATATAGCGAACCTGGAGATACCGAGAAAATTCGACGACGTAAAGATAGTACTAGTAGCAGACATATATGAGGGAGGAGCCTTCACATCGCTATACGGCACATATACTCTATTACCAGAGAAAACTAGAAGAAAGGTAATAGGCTTTATAATAAACAGGTTCTGTGGAGATATAAAGATCCTCGAACCAGCACTAAGATGGATAGAAGAGAAAACAGGAAAACCTGTAATTACGGTACTACCATTAACTGAGAAGCTGAACATATTTCCAGAGGATAGTGCAAGTTTATCAAAGACATATAATCAGGATGCAAGGATAGATATAGCAGTTATATATTACCCATATATATCCAACTTCGGAGAACTTGCACTACTTGCACATCATCCAGATATCTCTATAAGATTTGTATATAAACCAGCTGAGCTTGGAGAGCCAGACCTCGTTATATTGCCAGGTTGTAGAAACACGTTCAAAGCTATAGAGCACCTCAGAAGGACGGGACTTGACAAGAAATTGAAAAAGATCGTAGGATCGGTACCAATACTAGGCATATGTGCCGGTTTTCAGATACTTTCAAAAAAGATAAGCGATCCAACAGGACTAGAGACGGGAACACCCACACATGTTAAAGGACTAGAACTAATTGATATCGAATTCACATACTCTGAAAAGAAGATCATATCAAGAGTATGCGCAACATCGCCTCTACTAGATAATGAAAAAACTGTAGAGGGTTTCGAGATTCATAGAGCATTACAGAGACAGGTAAGAAATCCCATGTTTGAAGTGCTCCGTAGAAACAAGAGTAAGTGTCAGCACTATGATGGTCACATAGACGAGAAGAGCAGCATCTATGGGACCTTCATTCACGAGACTGTCTGCTCTATAGATCTGCTAGAAAAGATAATTTCCAGAAAACTGTCTTCACTAAGCTTACTTGATGTCTTAACAGAAAAGATAGACAATATAGTATCTTCTCTATATAACGTAGTTCAAGGATGTTTACTTTAGCTTAATATCTTCCGCTTACGATCGCCTTAGCTATTGGTAATACTTAAAAGAACGTTACGGCTCCCTTATCAACGTGAAAAGACTTATAAAGATACTTATTCTCGCCACCATACTTGCTCTTGTCTTTTCTATCTTTCCTATACATTGTGAGACTATTCATATTAAATCTAAGAGAATACTATACATAACTACCTGTAATAAACGTTTCAGAGTATGTTTCTATATTATAAATAATGGTTCCAGTACAGCTGCAGAGTTCAAACTACAGCTAATAGACGAGCTAAACCGGTCATATGTAATATCTATAAATAAGACAACAACGTTGTATAGTGGTAACAACACCATCTGCATGACTACAAATATATCGAGACCTGGTCTCTACCTAGCTAGATTAGTAGTACATCTTCCTTTCAGGAGCGGTCTCTCTAAGTATCTTGCCAGGATTATTGTTGCATGTAGTTTAAGTGACGTGATCGTAAGTAAGAACTTCATAGTGTTTGCTATACAGAAACCTGTCTACAGTCTCAGATTTCTGTTCAATCTAGTGAATATAGCCTACACGAGATATCTCAAGTATCACGATCTCGAGCCCGCACCACCCTGTTATGTAGGCAAGAAGCTCATCGTGATAGTGTATCATCAGCCCTATGGAGGCGGTGAGGCGATTACATATCCTCCACTCCATTGCACATTCTTCATGACTGTAGATCCATATACAAGAGACGTAGGATTGCTGAAACATACTGTTGCTCACGAGATGTTCCACACCATACAGGCACGTTACGAGAACAGCTTCTTCTACTCAGAAAATCCGCTCATAAAGTTCCGCTATCTCTGGCTCCTGGAGGGAGGCGCAGATGCAGCAACATACTTCATATGGGGAAAAGAGGACTTCAACTCTTATCACATATGGCATGCATGGTTCCAACATATAAATGCTAGATCTCTGCAGTACACGCCTACGTACAGATACGATCCATCAAGCATGCTTGTGATAATATACAACAACTGCATTGAGGAAGGAATGAGTCCAAGAGAGTGTTACTGGATGGCGTATGACTACTCATACTCGTTTTCCCCAGTTGTCCTATACCTCTTCTATAAACTTGGACTAAACCCAAGAACAATGAGAATGCTCTACTCTTCAAAATATCCTCAGGATAATCCTGAAGTACTAAAATACATGTTCGAGGCATATTTAACATATGTAGAGAAGGGCTACATCTTCTATAACCCAAACATCAGACCTCAACCCTTCACAATACATAACAATAGTATAGTTAAAGTGTTTACAAGAGCTTTCGTCTATCTTAAACCAGAGCTAGAGAGAAGTAAGTACATATTCTACTATCATTGCAGAGGAGAATGCCCTATAGATGTATACATCTACAATCCAGAGAGAGGACTATCTAAGATATATAACAGCACAATTATAAACTTTGACTCCAATACCTACCTGGTAATACTGGGGAACATCTCACTTAGAGCTCTTCAAGAAAATCCGTTTTACTCAAAGTGCTATGATGTTCGAATAACATTTGTAAGATTCTCAGGAAAACTAGAATGTGATTTTAATGGTGATGGTCGTCTTGATGTTGGTGATGTTGTTTTGTTGTTGAGGATTCTTATTGGTGCTTATCATAGTAATGTTCCATGCGACCTAAACCATAACGGTAGATTAGACATCGGAGACGCAGTACTACTACTCAAAAAGATCCTACAGACATAGATCTACTTAACAAGCTTCGCAATAAACATCCCAGTACACCTGTACCTATGAGGAAGAATAAGATAAGCTCTCCTCAAGATCCTACTCTCCTCTACAATTGGTACACATACATCCTCAAGATCTACATCATAATCTCGACACATTCTTATTACAATTCTCTCATTCTCCTCATAAGTCAACGTACAGGTACAATAATACACTACACAGTGCCTTGAAACTTGACTAAGAATGCTTGAGAGAAGCGCGTACTGTCTCTCAGACCTCTCTCTTATGTCCTCCTCTGTCAACCATAGTTTTATCTCAGGATTTATATGAAGCCTTCCTATACTTGTACAATCAGGATCAACTAATATTATAACTTCTTTACGAATTTTTAACGGAGCTTTTCTTGAATTAGCCTGAAGATAGTCAATATTATCTAATCTCAATCTTCTGATATTTCTATGAATTTCTAATATTCTCCTTCTAGATAGCTCAAGCCCAATAGAGTATACTCCATGCTCGGCAACGTAAGATATCTTATTTCCAGGACCTGCCGTCATATCTATGAGTATCGTCTTCCTCTTTAGAGATTCTCTAAGCAACTCTACGCTCACCGCTAGACTTGCCTTGTCCTGTGGATGAATTATTCCTCTCTTATACTCTTCCAGTTCTGTTAAATTTATATTAGATCTCTCTATAATTATGAGATCTCTAAAATGATTATCTACCCTACATTTAAGACCTTTCCTCTCTAATCTTCTAATGATATTCGATACCTCATGTCTTTTCAGTACTCTTACATATTTTACAGGCTCTTTCTGAAAGTATCTAAGTAGGTTCTCTAGCTCATATATATCGTATGTATATGCTAGCAATCTGTTTATTATGAATTTAGGTGTCGAATATTTTATTTCTAGACGGTCAATTGATGTAAGTTCTCTCGTGATATCGTCAATCTCTATATTTTTCAGGATCTCTATGTCTCTCTTACTTATTCTGTATTTTCTGAGAAGCTTATCTCTTATTCTTATGTTTCTATACCTTATTTCGTATATTACTGTTCTTAGGAGATTCTTATGGAATTCATTAAGTTCTTCTGTGTTGATTGATAGAATTTTTTCTCCTAGTTTATCGAGAAGTATGTAGTTTTTTGCCACGTTTACTGCTAGTGCTTTTGCTATTGGTCTTACTTTTTCAGGTGCTATCTTTCCTACTGCCTCTCTTATTGTTGTCCTTCTGGTTTTACAGTATGTTAGTATTTTTGCTACTATTTCCTCTATGTTGTGCATTTGTTCTCTTTTAGGTATCTATGTATCTTCTCTGCTATGTGTTCCTGTTCTTTCCAGTATCCTTCCAGCCTTCTCATTCTTTCAATTTCTCTTAGAGCCTCGAGGTAGCGTGGATGCACTCTTCCTGGAGGCTCGTTCTCGAAGGGAGTTCCCGGCAGAGGCATGAACGTGTGTCCACGTATTATACATCCTCTTCTTGCAAGCTCAATCATTACTTTTGCAGTCTTCTCAACATCCTCCTCAGTCTCTCCGGGAAGACCAAATATGAAGTCCACACAAGGCTGGAATCCATACTCTATACATAGGTCAACTGCATCATACACGCATTCTACATCGTGTCCTCTACCTATGTACCTGAGGAGCCGGTTGCTACCTGACTGTGCCCCTATGGCTATCTTCCTGTTATGAACATACTTAGAGACTACCTCCATGACCTCCCTAGTGACGAAGTCTGGTCTCACCTCGCTAGGAAACGCACCAAGAACAAGCTTTATATCACTAATCTGCTTACATGTTCTCAAAAGTCTCTCCAACTTTTCAGGTCTAGGTCTCCTTCCATCTGACCCATACGCAAACCCGTTCGGTGCAAGAAACCTCACGATCTTCACGCCACTTCTAGCATAGTACATACAGTACCTGTAGACCTCCTCCACATCTCTGTACCTTATCCTGAACATGTTTATCCTAGGAGTCTGACAGTACTTACATGCATGTGTACAGCCTCTCATTATCTCTATCGGAGCATATATCTTAAATAGCCTAGAGAAGGGAGCCGACCCGACGATCCTAGCCGATACATAGTCGAAGGTCTTCATAATCCTTGACCCATCTTTATAAACTATATTTGGGACACTATCAAGATCGTCAAATCCCATCAATGCATCTAATAGACGAGGAACAGTAACCTCACCCTCACGCAACACAGCTACGTCGAACCCGAGTTTAGTCAGCGTTCCGATGGGATCTCCAGATGCATGGGGACCGCCGGCCACTAGAACAATATTTGATGTCTTCTTAACAGACATAATCTCTCTTATCTCCTTTCTGAACGCCTCATCAAATATCTGTGGTGTCATCAGAGAGTACATCACTACTACTACATCTGCGGCAGATCTCTCTATCTCTCTTATAACGTTTCTCGCTAGGACAATCTTGTTTACGAATCTTCTAGATGATGCATAGTTCTCTACTATTGATAGAACATAGGCTAGGGAGAATCTATTTAGATCCATATACTTAACAATAATGTCAAGTTTCTTCACTACAGATAATCAACGAAAGAGCTTAATAAATTCGTAACTCCATAGAAACAGAGTGGATACATTACAGTTACATGTGGTAGATGCAGAGAAAAGAGAAATAACGAGGCTAGAGGTCTACAAAGATTCTATTAGAAAACTTATACATCCAGGAATGATCCTCTATAAGATATGTAAGGAAAACAATATGAGAGACATCGTAGCAGTCCTTCAGCATCCATCAAAGATATTTGGACTTCCCTCATCATCTCTATACGTAGTGAAGTACGACGAGAACATAATCTACATGACGCGTGTCCTAGTAAGTAAGTCTCTTCCTGAAGATGTTCTAGGAATAGTATTTAGAGGATGTAAGGTCTGTGACATCTACGTTGATAAAGAGGGGGTGAAGTTCGAGAATGAGAGTGATAGCGTTAAGATAGTGTCTGTGGAGGGAAATAGTGTGAGAAGTGAAATATTTTCAATACTTTCCAATGTAGATTTAGACAGATTCTCGATATATGTCAGGAAGGGCTCTGCTACGGTGCTTCACGTTTCTGATAATGTGTTTCTAAGAAAGATGCATCTTCTTCATAAATATTCTCCTATAGTAGGACCTGACGCTCCTATAGGTAGGTCAGGAATTGTAGCTCTAATAAACAAGCTGAAGGGACTTGAGCTGAGAGAAGATGTTGATGAGCTTCTTCGTCAGTTCAGTGCTAGACGTGGCTGCTGTATCTGTTGCTTATCATGCTGCCTCAACTATGTAGATGATGCACCTCTCATGTATGATACATTATGTAAGGTCTATGATTACTGTATTGATGATGACATGCTTAGCAAGCTCAGGTCCGTATGTGATGATCCTATATTTATTCTACAGTCACTATATATGTATAGGTTCTCCTATCCAGAGAGACTCTCCAAGGGATTCGAGAAGAGAGCCTCAACTCTATACTTTGCCTCTAGCCTGCTCGACCTATGTCCTCTCTCTCTACTCCTCTTTGCTAAGAGCAGGAACTTCGAGCTCGACATCCCTATACAGGTCCTATGGTACGTGTATAGGCGTGCTATAGATCCTGACAGACTTACAAAGATAGTGGAGGCCTTAAAGCCAGGGTTCAGAACCAGGATCGATGCTGACACGATCGAGAATGTCATGAAGACCACGCTCTCTGTAGATGATGTTCCCGAAGATGTGAGTTATGTCTCACCTTCGTCAAAGCTTAAGGGGAGAAAGATCCAGCTCGCGCTTGACCTCGTATCCAATGTCGAGGAGCTGATCGATATAGCGTTCACATGTGTCTCAGCAGGAGTAGAAGTAATCGAGATAGGAACCCCACTACTCAAGTACTATGGCGCAAAGATAATAGAGCAGATGAAGGCTAACCTGCCAGAAGGAGTGATACTGTTCGCAGACACCAAGACCATGGACGTTGGAGATCTAGAGGCAAGGCTAGCATACAGAGCTGGTGCAGACATGATGTCCGTAATGGCTATCGGCACGTTGACCAAGGTTAGAGAGGCCGTGTTCGAAGCAATGAAGTTCGACAAGCTCGTGCTGGTGGACCTCATGCAGGTACCTGATCCAGTACAGTCAGTCTCAGACATGAGAGAGCTACTCGACGATGTATATCCATGGCTAGTAATATGCCTACACAGAGGAATAACAGAGCAGCTGAGAGGAAGAGGAATAGAAAGCGATGTCGACCTGTTAAGAAAGGTCAGAGACCTAGTAGGAGAGAGATGCCCCATAGCAGTAGCAGGAGGAATAAGACCAGGAACCGCAAGAAAACTAGCAGAAGCCGGAGCTAACATAATAATAGTAGGAGCAGCACTATACACCTCAAGAAACATCAAGGAAACAGCAGAAAGACTCGTAAAAGAAATAAAAGAACAATAATACTAAACGCAATGTAGAACAAAACTAACAATGATATTTCATGCTCTTGCATTGAAAATCTCTCCTAAAGACATCTATGAAGATATTAAGATCCCTAACTAAGTTAAACTTGATCTCTGTTGCGAATATCGTTCAATATTTCGTTCATGAATTCGAGCAAGTCTTTACAGGATATTTCTATACATCGTTCACTACCTTTCTCAGATATTATCATAGTGTAAGTCTTATTATTAATATCGATGTTAAGTCGACGAAACGAGGATAATTTCTCTAATATGCTAGTTAAAATTCGTATGGCATGAGGTGCCGGTTCCGAGGGTAACTCTGGCTTATGATCAACGATCCCTCTTCCTAGCAGAACAAGCACTACTACGTATAGAACATCCTCGCGTGGCTTTCTTAACTTTTGTGATATAGAAAACATAACTTCCCTAAGAGTATTTAAGAACTCATTGAATATAACAATACTCTGTTTATCCTTACCTAATACTAAATTATTCAGATCATTAAGTCTTCTTTTACAACGTTTCTTAAAAACATATTTGTAATAATATTCAAGTAATGTGTAGTAACATAAGCTAAGAATTCTCCTTAGCAGCGTATCATCGTCTAAACTGCATGTAAACTCGTAAACTAACTTTGGTATATTAGTCTGCGAATTTGTACTCATACCTTCATAAACCTTCCTTAAGCTTTATATTTAATAACTTTCTTATCTTCGTCACATATATAGACTATGAACGAGCCAAGGGTCATTGCTTGTTCTCTCACGTTAGGGTCAGAACTTAACTTTTGTATAAATTCTATATACTCACGATCAAGCTCTCTAACGTTGATATGTTTGCAGTCAACTAATATTTGTAACGCGAATATTGTTATAACGTTTTCTACTAAAGTAAAAATAAGAGGGAATACTCCTCTAATAGCATCTTTTGCTTGCTCTAGCGCACGAATAAGAATTTCATAGAACAACCTTACGTTAAGGTTTCTATCTACAAGTTCTTCTTCAATTATCTCAAGAAGTTTACTTGCAATATCAGTACCGAGATATCTTCCTAGATACTTATCAATTATTTTTCTACGAATTTCGTTAAGAATATCATTAACATAGTTCTCAGTAGTTATTTTTAGAATTAGATCAAAAGTCTGAGTCCATGCAAAGTCTTCCAATATTTTTCTGAACAACTCTGCCTCTGAGGAAAAGGGTGCTCTAAAATTCTCGATTAGATTTAGCGCATTCTCAAGTTCCTTCTCGTAGCTCCATTTTCTAACAATATCCTGATATTTTTCGATAAATTCATGCACTGCCATGTTGAGACTGCATTAATCTAAGGGCATGCCTGTTTAAAATGATTAGCGCTCCATGTTAGAAGATTGTACCTGTTTTACCTCTTGAAACAGCTCTTCTAAATGTTGGCTTATTTTCTCCAATATATCAGGGTCAGATTTTATAATAAGCTGTTTCCTCTCTATATCTGTATTAGATTCGTGACCTATTGTCAGAACCCTTATCTTACCATGCTCGCGAACTATGATAAAAGTTAGCATTACTGGCATTGCGTTGAGATTCTCCTTCAATAGCCTTGTTAGTTTAGCGATCTTGTCCGGAAAATTTGCTAATAACTGTTCTAATGTTAATCCTTCTACTACATATTCGCGTGCTCTTAAGACTCTTGAAAGCTCAGTTTCTCTCCGTATGTTAGTATCTTCTATCATTATTAACCTAATGACCTGCTTACTTAAAAGTATCTTGGACTATGTAAAGTTTCTTATCTAGCTTGATTTATTGGTCAGTCCGTGACCAGCTGGGTTCTAAAGTGTACAGTGGCTCTCGTCTTTTTAAATCGTCTAGCCGTTCTGAACATCACGTGAATAATAGGTGGGAGTACGAGAAGATTTATCATCATAGTGTTGAGAAGTGGTTAGAGAGACATTTAGGTAAGGTTCCAGAGAAGTTTAGAGAACTGTTTCTAAGGTTTGTAAGGTATTGTCGTAGGACTAACGTGAAAGAGGTCACGTTATATACATACCTTCCACGTCTTAGGAACTTTCTACAATACCTACACGAGCAGGGTATTGACAATATCTGCGAGATCGATGAGGATCTAGTATATGATTTTATTCATGAGCTAGAGCGTAGTGGTAAGATTACTAGTGATGGTAGTAGGGAGAGGTATCTTGAGGTTATTAAGAAGTTTCTAAGGATGTTATATGAGAAGGAGATCTGTCTAAATATAAAGAAGGTGTATGATAGAGTCAAGCTGAAACGTAGAGAAGATCTACCACCATATACTCCCCCCGAGCTTATTAAAGCAATAGAGGAGTTTATTCTACATATACCTGACCTCAAGTATAAGACACTGTTTGCTATTCTTCGTGAGACTGGTGCACGTATAGGCGAGATATTGAGACTTAAATTATCTGACGTTGTTGAACGTGACTATGGTTATGATATAATTATTAGGAAGTCGAAATCGAAGGCACGTACTAACTATGTCGTCATGTATCAGAATATTCTACGTGCATGGTTAAGCGTGCACCCTGGCTGGTCCTCTAGTGACCGATCTAGGTACTACCTCATCTATGGGTCCAGACCAGATCAACCATTAACTCGATCAGCAGTAAGTAACTACCTCATCAAGATTGCGCAAAGACCAGAGTTTGCCGATCTATGCGAGATATTTCAGAAATATATTGGAAAACCATACCCTAACCCGCATCTGCTGCGTCATGCGCGTACTTTTGAGTATGTTGAGAAGAATATTCCGATACAGGTAATACTTGAACTACAGGGCTGGTCTAGTGAGAGAATGATTCGTAGATATGTACGTGTTACAGATAGAGAAACAAGGAAAGAATATCTTTCAAGGATCGTTGGAATACGTGTAACAGTAGAAGAAGACATAGATAAGAAACGTGAAGAGAAACCAATAACATGTCCAAGATGCAGTCATGTTAATCCGCCCGGATCCAGATACTGTGTAAAGTGTGGAACACCATTAACTATCGAATCCGTACTTGAGAAGGTTAGAGATGTTGAAGATGGTAGGAAAGACGCTCTTAAGAGGCTTGTAGAGTTCTTCAGAATGTTGAGTAGAGGTGAGATAAGTCTTGAAGAAGTTATAGAACTTTTAAATAAGCTCTACAGGGTCAGTAGAGAGTAGGTGTTTTCTGTCTACGTTTCTTAGCTTTTAAAGCAGCCTCCTCTAATAGTGTCAAAATGTTTTGGCACTTCTCATCGCATAGAGACATTCTTCTTACCTCATTAACAGCTTCTATAACACCGTCCGGGTTCTCTAGCACTAGCTTAACAATATCGTCAACAATCTTCTTCCTGCTCATCGTGACAATGTTATCCATACACTACTAGAGTTAGGTTCCAGCTACCTCTCAAGCGTATGATCCTGCTCTCACAGTCGAGTATTATCGTGGGATCTCTCACTGAGATAGACGTAGTATATGATGGCTTTAGGGGATGTACAGCATCTTCAACCAGTACTAGTCTTATTCTCCTACTAGAGGGATCGATTAGGGGTAGTACCTGCACTATGCAGGTCCTATCTCTAATACATGAGTAGACTGTTAAGCCATTTCTAACATATGGCTCATCTATACATTTACCATATCTAGCACCTACATATACTTCAGACAGCAGATATCCCTCTAGTGTGAAGTCTCTTGATAATATTACTATTCTACAGGTAGCTACTCTATATGGAACATCAATATCTAGAGGAAGATAGTGAAGGAGACGTGTCTTAAGGATCTTACAGTAGTCTCCTCTAGCTAAGCTATGTGAGACCTCTATGAGAGGCTTAGCATAGTGTATGAATACTAGTGCAGTTACTATGATAGAGATTGCAAGTACTAGTAGTGCACTATATGAGAGAGCTATACCTCTCTGATCTCTCCAATAAAACTTCATATCTAGGACATCTCAAGTGTATAAGTATAGGATTGCACGTGCATTACCAGGACATGGAATAGACGTTGCTGAGGGTATTCTGCAAGCTTCTCCAATAGCTATCCTATACGTCAAGTCTATGAGCAGAATAGACATGTACCTAATATATCGAGATAGTGAGGATATACGTAACATACTTCTAAGATACTTCACTCTACGTGAAACTCTCAATGATCTACCTATACTCAATGTGAGATATATTGCAACTATTGTAGAGAGGAGGGAAAGAATACTGCTGCAGTTTCCGTCTGCGAATGAGCTTCTCACAGAGCTACCAGAAGGCTCAGTACTATGCATATACATATCACCTATAGATAAGAAGAAGAGGAGGAAAGTAGAGAAATACTTGTGTGAGTATGCTAAACGTCTTGAACAACGTGAAGTTCTTACACGTGCAAGAATAAAGAGAGCTGTCTCTACTGGAGAGGATATACTTCTCCCATATCCGGTTGACCTGATCTCTCGTAGGAGAGTAGAACAGGAGATATCTATCCTGCTCTCAGACAGACTATATACTGTTAGTATAGTAGCTGCAGCATCCTGTAAAGAAGGTCTGAAGAGGTTTGCAGACTATGTCAAGAGCCTAGGTTTGAGATGTAGCATACGTAGGGTAAAACATGGTCTCATGCAGATACTATCTGAGCCCTCTATCATAGTTACCTCAGAAGTAGCTTATAGACTAACAACACCTCCAGAAGCTGTTGAAAAAATCGTTAAAGCACCAGAGATAGAGCTAGCAACACCTCCAGATAAGACGGGCCTACCTCTAGGTAGGACACCTCTAGGAAAAATTCTTCACATAGATCTACAGGACCTGCTACGTCACGCTTACGTTCTTGGATCAACAGGAAGCGGAAAATCAACTCTCCTACAGAATCTTGCAGCTGGACTCTACAAGTATTATAGAGACAAGAGCCTTATCATAGTGCTTGACCCTCACGGTGACCTAGCTGATAACATTGCTAGTACAGTACCTGGAGAAGATTATGTTCTCATTGATTTTACAAGAATGAATGTTAGCTATAATCCACTTGAACTACCACGATACGAGTCTTGGAGTGAACGTGAGATATATATTAGACATATGCTTAACAATCTTATCCGCATATTTGAAGATATTCTACGTTTTGAACCTGACCGCGCACCATATGTTACACATATCCTACAGACTGTATTAAACATACTCTATGCTAAGACTGATGCGCCAACATTTACACAGCTCTACGAGAACGTTGCTAAGTTGCTAGGTGGTGAGTATGCTGTTCTTGAGGAACAGCATGATCCTATACTGAAGATGAATATTGAGGCTCTACGAAAAATGCCTTCTAGAAGCGCACTATCAGCATTAACAAGATTAGCACGTTTTGTATCTGATCCACTTCTCAGGACAGTATTCTCAGGATCTTCAACAATAGACTTTGAAGCTCTACTCGAAAACATGAGCCTAATAATATTCAAGCTAGATCCCTCACAGATAAGTGAAGATATACGGCACCTACTACTAGCGACCCTCTTGATAAGACTATGGTTTGAGTGGAGAATAATTATTAGATCCCTAAAACGTAGATATGGAGAGGACTGGCATAACCATGCTAAGCATCTATTCCTAGTAATAGATGAGGCTCAGCATGTTCTTGATCTACCAATAGTACAGGAGCTCCTAACAGAAGCACGAAAGTTCCATTTCCATTTGATATTAGCACATCAGTCTCCTGAGCAGATCTCGGAAGAGACATTTGAGATAGCTTTTACCAATACTGGATTAAAGATCTTCTTCAACCTGTCCGGTAAATCTAGTACGTATATCTCACGTTTCGTACATCCTAGGTATAGTGAGGCGTTGCAGAACATTTTACCGCAACTGTCTGTTGGTCAGGGTATAGTCATCCTGCCTAGGTCTGTAGGTGAGGTAGCTATACCACCACTACTAGTGCAGTTCTATCCTCCACTGGAGAAGAGGAGAAGCATAGATGAGGTATATAAGCATAGTATCGGGATCTTGAGTAAATATAGGAGGAGAGGTAGAAGAATTCTTTTTCCTGTTCCTCCGGTATCTCCGATAGAGTGGAAAATACTCTCCTACATACATGATAGTGAGGTGACTATCAACAAGTTGAGAGAGCTTGCGGAGAAGCTCTTAGTAGACTACTACACTATTACCGACATAGTAAGTAGACTAGTAGAGAGAGGGCTGGTATCTAGGCGTGGAGAGAAGCTGAATCTTACAGAGAAGGGGTTAGAGATTATTGATCCAGCACAAGTATCTGAGAGTAATAGGCTTGGTGGTCCAATACATAGGTTGGCTATATCTAAGATATGTGCTGAACTACGTAAGAGAGGTTACGCATATGTTGTAGATGTTGGTCTTATAGGTGATGCTCCAGACATAGCTGTATATAAGGTAGCTGGCGAGTCATACATACCTGAGAGCATTATAGAGGTTGTAACAGATATTGAACGTGTGTCATGTCAATACGTTGAGTCGCTTATCAAGAAAGCTGAGGACTATGGTACAGATCTCGTAATAGCTGTACCATCATTCCAATATGAGAAAGCTCTTGAGAAGATTCGTAAGTGTGTTAAAGATACAAGCATTAACATATATATCACAGGGTTTGACATAAATGAGGAAAGTATAGGCACTGTAGAGGTAGTGCTAGGTGAGAAGAAGGTCAGGATAAGACTCGACCCTAATGAGGCTCTACTAGCTAGGAGGCTCCTAGATGAGGGATATAGGTTAACTATTAGAACTGTGAGAGAAGGTGATAGAGAGGAGACTTATCTCGCAGCTGTGAAAGGTAGAGATGTAAGAATAATCGCTAGATTAGATAGGTCACGGATAGAGTATATCTAGGTCCTATACTTCTCGTAGAGGTCTAAGAAGAATCTCCTAAAGCTATTATACTCTTCCTCGTCTGTGAATGCTCGCGTTATGTCTCTAATGATTGCGCATGCTGCTGGGTATGGTCCAGCATCTACATATTTTAGAGATAGTAGCTCAATATTAACCCTCTTCTGGAGTTGATGTATCTTCTCGACAATATCCTCAGGTAGTGCGCCTAGGCACTTGTTGACTATGAGTACTTGCTGACGTATCTCTGGATAGTAGCGTGGTATGATGTTTGTAGCATAGTGTAGGAGGTGTCGTATGCTTACTATATCGTAATCTGATACTACCATGAGAACATCAACATAGTGTAACAGTACTGCTGGATATAGACCCTCAAGAACTATGTTACTCAACATTGCGGGCATGTCCAATATAGTTACTATATCTGAGAACTTTCTCAATCTTGTGAAGAAGCTGTGTAACACATCTTCAACCTCCTCAACCTCAATATTTCCAACTCCTGGTGGAATATAGCAGAACATGTCGTCTATACTATACACGACCTCTTCAGGAAGCGCTACTCCCTGTAACCAGTTTACTAGTCCCTTAGAGTCTTCTCTAACAGGTATGTTATAGAGGAGCTGTAATACTGTTGAGAGGTATGGTGAATCATAGCTGCAGTCTATGAGTAGTACTGGAACGTTAGTTCTCCTATACAGGTGTGCTAGTACGAGAGCTATAGTTGATTTTCCAGTACCTCCCTTATCTGCGCTGAATGTTGCTAAGAGCATTGTCACCAGTAGGCTTCTATAGTATATGTATCATTGTTGAATAGTCTAACAAAGAGGAAGCTAGAGTGAGAGTAATAGTGATTTCCTATACCACAGGTACAGTATATTTTACTATTACGGTAAACTATGAAGTATGCGTTAGGTAGAGCACCATGAAGTACATCACATATATATGCACAATCTCTGCTTAGTAATGCATCTTGAAGAGCACCGTCTAGAACGTATGGCTCTACCTTAAACATGAGTACTCTTGGCTTAACGTTGAATGTTAATGGTAGTACTAGTATTGTTATTGTGTAGAGGAGCACTAGCAACGTTGCTATACATATGTCAACTGCCTCCCACGTCATTATCTCTTAGGCTTTTCAAAAGACTTCTATGAGTCTGCTCGTAGAGCTACCAGCTACTATTCACGTGATAGAGGCACTTATATGTCTAGTAGCTATTGGCCTCCTAGTACTAGGATTAGAATACTATAGACGTGGACTTACAGAGAGAGCCCACGGCTATGTCATCGCTTCTCTCATTCTTCTAGCTGTGTCAGGCATCATAGTAAGCTCAATACATCTCGTAACAGGAAAGAGAGGGATCACACATATAGCAGCTGCAACAGTAGCACCAAGAGAATGTTCATACATGTTTACACACTGTACTGTAGCTACCACAATAGTTACTGGTGGTTCAGGAAGCAATGTTACATATAGCATAGATTGGGGTGACAATACTACGAGTAGTGGAGTCTGTCATAGCCGTATATGCATAGTGACGCATAGTTACAAGGCTGGGAACTATACGGTAAAGGTATGGCTTGATGGTAAACTTGTGAAGAGTGTTAAAGTATATATTATACATGAGAAGCTTAAGCTTGGACCATTAACAAATAACTGGTTTCTTAACCTAATTATCTCGGGAGTCATAAATGCTGTACTCACAGTAATATCGTGGCTAGCATCTGCCTTCATGATAATAGCTAGGAAGCTTGGTCTAGCAGGTCTAGTAGCATCAGTATTCCAATTCCTCTGGCAATGTCCAACACCTACACAGCTACCAGCGATGAATACGTTGTATAGTATGATACTCTGTCCATATGGTATAGCTGCTCTATTGGTAGGAGCATTAGTAAACTTCCTCTTCAACTTTAGATACTTCTCAAACGATCCTAAGAGACTAGTCATCAAGTGTCTAGAAGATGTAGCAGTAGGCTTCATTATTGGTCTAGCTGGACCTTACATATATCTAGCATTTGCATACATATTTAACAGTATTATAACAAGCATACTTGATCCAACAGCTATAGCTGCAATAACTGGAACAGTAATTGGTCTAGTAATTACGTGTCTAATAGCTGGACTATTCTTCTCTTTTGCAGGTGCTGTAGCTGGAGTACTGATAGGACTACCAATACTTACACTGTTTCTCCTCTGTGGTATGGCTACGCTGCGTGCATTACTCATGGCTAGTATATATGCTGTATTTCCAATAATTGGAGCCTTCTGGATGATTTCTCCCCTCAGGAGATGGATCTCTGAGCCACTGATAGCTACTCTATTTGGTCTAATGCTCGTCGGCGTATTTGAGGCCTGTATAGTAGAGCTTGTTGGATTACAGATCTATGAGACATATATACTACATGTTGCTGGCAACATAACAACCTGGCTATATACTACAGTTACGTTAATAGTAATGTTAGTCTCACCAATAGTAATAATTACACTACTCTCAAGAGCAGCCATAGGCCCAGGACTTACAGTAATGTTTGGCGAGATAACTGGTCAAGTAATATCAACACTCTCGAAAGTAGCTTCTAGATTAGGAATAGATCTCTCAAAGGCAAGACTAGGTAGAATAGTTGAGAAAGTAGTCTCCCCAGGTCAGGGAGCTAGCAGAGCTGTAAGCTCAAGCATAGGTGCTAGACCTGAAGAGAAGGAGCTCATTAAAGACTTCATCGGCGAGTGGACACGTCAGACAACATTCACATATCGCCCAACTATTACGCGACTAGAATCAGCATTCTCGAAACTAGGAAGAAAGATTAGTAGAGGAATAGAGAAGCTTGACGAGAAGGTTTGGGAGAAGACGCGTGGACTAGTCTCGATCCGTGATGTGGGCGGTAGCATTACGAGAGGTGTAGATGCGGTATTTAAAGAAAGTACGGGGATAGCTCCCTTCAGGGATATTCTTGGCGTAGACGCTAATATTAGTGAGGAAGATATTCTTCGCGAGTATAAGAGATACCTTATACTTAGACTAGGAAGGAAGAGACCAGAAACATTTACAGAATATAAGCGACCAGAGTATAGACATCTAGAACTTGTTGAGAGGTACTTAAAGGGAAGCAGAGAAGATAAGAGAAAGAGGAGGAGAAAAGGCCCCGGTATAGCTAGCTAGTGACTAATGATCTCTTCGCTATTTTTCTAATGTCTCTTCTAGGCCTGTAGCCATATTTTCTTAGTGCTTCATAGTACTGTTTTAGAGCTAAGATAAACTTCTCTCTAAGTCTCCAGGCTAGTAGTATATGTGATAGAGCTGTCAGTATGTAAGCTATTCCACATATTTTTGCTAGTCCTATCAATGGTAGGAAAATTATTGAGAGTACTGTAAGTGGTGGCGTCATGTAGATTATGGAACCCGCTAGAAGATAGATGAGAACTATTGTGAAGACTATTCCAAGTACTGTGAATAGTGGTAGTACATATGTGAAGTCTCTATAGAGATCTATACTGTGAGCATACATTAACGTTAGAACGATAATGTTTACTAGATCTGAAAACACTATAGTGAAAACATCTACATGTGGTAGAGTCAGCCAGGGATCTATGAGACAGATCCTGGAGAAGAGTAGGGGTAGTAAAATTATTGATAATGTTGTAATCGTTATCAGAATCTTCTTCCAAGTCTTTATTAGACCATACCTCCATAGCGAGAATAATCCAATAACTATGACTACAGGCATAATCAAGTGAAGTCCAAGACCAAGAACATGTTCTACAGGTCTATCAAATGAGAAAGAAGTCTCAACTGGAAGAATATAGGAGTATTTCCAGATGTCTTTGCCCAGTGACATATGTTTCTTTCTTAAAAGAGGAGTATACTATAAGTCTTCTATGCTTAAGGAGGCGTGAAAAGGGGCTTAGATATATATGTTGTGACTATTCTCACCATGTTAAACCTATGTTAATCATAGCTCTTTCACAACGGAAAGAGAATTCTCCTAGAATCAACAAACCGATTTTAAATATGTAGTAGAGATATGGCTAGTGTGCTCCCCAGTGCGAGAAGAAAGAGAAGAGCTGTCCGAGAATGTTCTGAACGTTATAGACGTCTCATAGGTTGGACTGGTCTCTCGTTTGGTGAGAAAATGCTCTTCTCTGACCTGGTGCAGGATTTAGATGAGTTACTTAGGAGTAGTGAGTTAAGCGAGATCATACGTAGTGCTGCGTCTGAGCTAGCTAGCGAGAATAGATGCATCATAATTCATAACGCCGAGAACGGTAAACCCATAGAGGTATGTGATCAGGAGATAGAGAAACTCCCAACGCTAGACCAAGCACTCTCAATAGAAGTATGGTCTCGAATAGCAGAATCCACGAGCAACGAGTTCCTAAGAGATATCGCAGAGAGAATACGCCTACACCTGAGCGCATACACCTACCGTACGGGTAGAGACCACAATAACAGACTAACAATACTAGACAAGCTACTCACACTATACCAACACCTAGAACCAATCCTCAAAAAACAGACATAAACACCCTCCCTCTTGAGAAACCTTTTTAACACTCTCTTCTTTCTCATGGTTAGTTAACATGTTGCTATGTGATGCTGTTAATTTCTATTTTCTCTAACATGTTTCTTAGATATCTTAGCTCTATTTTGCCTTCTCTATAGTTCTGTTCTAGTTCATGTTTTGTGAATAGTCCCAAGTATGTTTCCTCGTTGTTTTTCGGTTCTAGGTAGAGGGGGTTAA
>JAADCU010000011.1 GCA_013154355.1 Thermoproteota archaeon
GGAGCGGATGAGGGGAGGTCACCTAGGCGGCTACCTCCCTGACACTCCCAGTATTATTCTGAACTTCCAATAAACTTTATAAATAGACTCTACTCTATGAGGTCTGAGTCTGTATGAGCATAGTAATTAAGCCAAAGGAGTCAGCAATAAAGAAGCCACACATCAACCTAGCAGTAATAGGACATGTAGACCATGGAAAGTCCACACTCATAGGACACTTACTAGTAGCTACAGGATACGTAGATGAGAAGGCCTGGAAGGAGCTCTACGAGACAGCGAAGAAGATGGGTAAGGAGGACTTCGCATATGCATGGATAATGGACAGGCTCAAGGAGGAGCGAGAGAGAGGAGTCACAATAGAGGCAATGCACGTAGGATTCGAGACGAACAAGTACTTCATCACCATAATCGACCTACCAGGTCACAGAGACTTCATAAAGAACATGATCGTCGGAGCAAGCCAGGCAGACGCGGCTCTCCTAGTAGTATCTGCAAGACCTGGAGAGTACGAGGCAGGCATAGGACCACAGGGACAGACGAGAGAGCACCTCTTCCTCGTTAGAACGCTAGGAGTCACACAGCTAATAGTAGCAGTAAACAAGATGGACGTAGTAAACTACGACCAGAAGAGGTACGAGCAGATAAAGAGCGAGCTAAGCAAGCTACTCAAGCTCCTAGGATACGATCCAAGCAAGGTACCATTCATACCTGTAAGCGCAATAAAGGGAGATAACATAAAGGAGAAGAGTCCCAACACACCATGGTACAATGGACCAACACTACTTGAGGCACTAGACATGTTAGAGCCACCTCCAAGACCAGTCGACAAGCCATTCAGAATGCCAATACAGGACGTCTTCACCATAACTGGAGTAGGTACAGTAGTCGTAGGTAGAGTAGAGACAGGAGTCATAAAGGTCGGAGACAAGGTAGTAATAATGCCACCAGCAAAGGTAGGAGATGTCAGAAGCATAGAGACTCACCACATAAAGCTAAACGAGGCCAAGCCAGGAGACAACATTGGAGTCAACGTGAGAGGTATAGAGAAGAAAGATGTGAAGAGAGGAGACGTGATGGGACACGTAACCAACCCACCAACAGTTGCTGAGGAGATCGTTGCAAGACTAGTAGTACTCTGGCATCCAACAGCAATAAGCGTAGGATATGCACCAGTAATGCATGTACACACAGCAACAGTACCAACACAGATAGTAGAGATCATAGCTAAGCTAGACCCAAGAACAGGACAAACAATAGAGCACAAGCCACAATTCATAAAGCAGGGAGACGCAGCAATAGTAAGACTAAAGCCACTTAAGCCAGTAGTAGCAGAGAAGTTCGCAGACTTCCCACCACTAGGAAGATTCGCGTTAAGAGACATGGGTAGAACAGTAGCAGCAGGACAGATAATAGAGGTCAAACCTGCAAAGATAGAAATAAGATAATGGATCTTATTAAAGTAGGAACAAGTTTAAAGAACCTTTTAGAAATTTTCAAACTACTCTCCACGATACTGATCTTCTTAGGCATTCTCTACGAACCTTGTTATCGGTGTCAAACCTAGACTTAGTCTTGCTTCACCACTGCTTAGTCTTCTCTTTATCTCGTCTATCACTTCTGGATGTCTCTCCTTGAAGTGTCTATATATGTTGTTTAGTGTCTTTAACACATTCTCACCCTCTGGTATCTCTTCTCCACATACTCTACATCTTAGTCCTTCTATGTACTCTTCTCTTAGTACCTTTGCTATCTTGGACCATGTTATCTTTCCGGGCATCGTTTTGTTATTTCTCTGTTTGATAATAAACTTAACTTAGAACTTTCAAGAATAGGAATTCTCTTTTCAAAGAGGATTCTAAGATAGGTCACGATTCTTGCTCGCAATTTCTCTACTTGGTCACTATCTCAATAGTATCTCCATAAGGTTAGTGGAGTCAGGCCAGTGTAGGATGGTCTAAGTTCTCCTTTTCTAACTCTTTCAATTGCTTTAGAGAGCGGTAAAGCATCTAACATTACAGTAAGCATCCATGTTGCAAGAGCTTGATATTTACCCCAGTGTTTTCTATAGTATTCCTCGACATTGCGTACTCCAACAGTCTCATATAGTCCTCTGACCCATCTATCTATTACAGGATTTGAGTAATCTCTATATGCTAACATCATTATGAGACCATACGTGTATTGTCCAACTCCTCTGATCTTTCTTAGACTAGTTCTGAGAGCATTCTCATCTTCTATTACGAGAGTTCTAGCTATTTCTATGAGAGTTCTACTTCTATAACCATACCCAGAATCTTTCAAAACTTGTTCTCCTCTCTCCAAAATAAATTCTGGCCTAGGAGGACAAATTATTGGACTGTTCTCATGACCTTCAAGTACTACTCTATCACCATACTTCACCAGGAGGTTCCATATCATTCTCCATCCTTGACGAAATGATGCATTTTGTTGTGCTACAGCTATCAGAGAAGCATACCATACGTCTGTTCTCCTTACATGTAGTCCCTCTATGACCTCTCTAAGTAGTGGATCAGATCTACATAGTTTATAGAATTCTTCAAGATCTTCGTCTGTTCCTAGATGGTCTCTTATCTCCTTCTCTATCTCATCCTTCTTCAGAGAGTTCTCACGTGAGTATACTTCTGCTATCATCTTCCTATCCTCTCTCTCCTGCACTATGATTCCTATCATAATGTTAGACTTTCTAATAATTGTTCTATATAATCTTCCATTGAAGTTCCAGCTGAAGCTGTATGCTGATGCTGTTAATTTAAAATTAAACTTCTCATCATGTGGCTCCAGCTCTATGATCATTCTTTTCCTAAGTTTCACACCTGATATCTACTATATGTAGGGTCTATTTTTTAAATGATTCAGATCGACTAGTACTGTGTCTGCAGAGATTATAGTACCAGAGTCAGAGAGAAATGTAAAACTAGCACTTGGATACAGCTTGAGAGCGTGTGCTGACGGTATCATACTTGAGTTACTATATTATGATCATGTTGATCAGAAAACATATGTGATAGGAAGATACTACATTCCTCTGCGCATAGCTGAAGATCTTGCACGCGATCTTAGAGAATCTATAGAGGAGCTTAAGACTGGTAAGAGAGTTGAGTAGTATATGAGAGTTGTAGAGATAAGAAAGGAAGGTTCAAGATCGAGAATATACGATCCTGAGACACCTATAAGATGTGAAACATATAGTGACGTAGTCACGCTTCGTCAGAAAGTGTTTAGAACAGACATGGAGATGCATGTTGCAAGACTCGACGATGTACTTAGAGAAGATGTTGAAGAAGCTATAGAGAGAGGAGAGTCTGCTATAGATGTTCTAGAGAGCATGCTAGGTGTAAAGGTGGATAAGAGAGATATGAAAGAGATAGAAGAGTTCATAAATAGTATAATAGAGCAGCTTAAGAAAGAAGGTCTAGCGCTTGATAAGAAGTCTGAGAACATCGTGAGAGAACTATATAAGCTGATAGCATATCTAATAGATAGTAAAGTAGAGGAAAAGGGTGAGGAGAGTGGTCACAATAAGAGAGATACTGAATAAGTTGAAGTGGACTAACAGGCTTCACGAGTGTGAGCTAGTGTACATATCTAGAGGAGAGCCTAATAATGAGAAGGTCATAGATCTATCAACGCTCGTTGAAGTATGTAGAAATGGTTTCACATATTTAGAGAATGGTAGAGAGAAGTACATACCGTATCATAGAGTGATAGAGATACGTACTAAAGATGGTAGAGAGGTCTTTATCAAGAGAAAAGTACCACACTAATAAAATATAAAGACCATGGTACTGAGAGATTACAGGTTGAGAACACATGAGAAACAGACGTAACTTAATTGCTTGGGCAATAACAGGAGCAGGACATTATCTTAAAGAGAGTATTGATCTATTAACTAAGCTTGTAGAGGACAATATTCCACTAATGGTCTACGTATCTAGGGCAGGTAGAGATGTCTTAAGAATGTATAATCTTCTTAATAATGTTGAGAAGCTTAGAGAGAAAGGTGTCGAAATTGTTTACGAAGATGATGAGAGTCCAAGTTTTCCAAGAACAGGTAGGGTATACATAGATGTTAGACTTGTCATAGTATCTCCAACAACTTTAAACACTCTTGCAAAGATTGCTTCAGGAATATGTGATAGCTTGGTTTCTAATCTTGTAGCTCATGCTCTTAAGGCTAGAGTACCTGTGATACTTGTGGTTCCAGATCTTGATTGTCCTCTTGAGTCTGAGATACCTATACTTATAGATAGGTCGATCTGTAAGAACTGTTCTGAGATATGTGTAGCATTGAGGTACTGTCCTCGTAATGCGATATATATAGGTCCTGATGGTCTGCCTCATGTTGATTTATCGAGATGTGATAGATGTGGAGTCTGTGTTGATAAGTGTCCTCACGGTGCTATAAGTCTATCTAGGAAGGTCATGGTCTATCCTCATCCTCTTCTAGCAAGCCTCGTTGAAAGAGTCAGGAGCATGGGTATAGTAGTGTTTGGAAGTCCTAGAGATCTGTCTAGTAGTGTAATTGTTAGAGAGGTCATAGAGGGCCTCTATAGTGGGCAGTAGCTGGACATCTTAGGCATACCATCCTGAACATGCATCTCTCACATGTGTCTCCACATGGTGCAACATCTCCACACCTTGATGCTAGTGGAATATACATGTATTTTGGCTTATCTACTCCTGTAAGTCTTATCTCTGTGATGTCCTTTCCTATCCTGTTTCTGATCCTCTCTATAACGCATTTAAGAGTCGACTCATCTTCTGCGTACATCATCAGTATTGTTCTATCTCTTCCTCTGCCAACAAGTACTAGTCTTGGACATGATGTAAGTTTTTCAGGTACTTCACCATCTACCAGCAGTATAGCGAAGTTGAGCCTGAGTAGATCTATGTTGAGTAGTGCCTGTACTTTGACTAGTCCCTTATTAGTGAGTTTTAGAAGATGTTTTCTAACTCCTACATGAGTCATAGAGAGCTGTTTGCCAAGCTCTACGAGGCTTATTCTACCGTCTTCCTGTAGAATTGATACAAGTCTCTTCTTAACATCGTCTAGGAGGGACACATTGTTTATATGTATTAGGGACTTATTATATTTAGCTAGAGTGGTCTAACATGGGCGGTAGAGGATGGATGTGGGGAAAACGTAGGAAGAGAATCGTGTTTGTTGACTTACCATCAGAATGTGTACTATACCTACCGACGGACCCTAGAGCTCTATGCTTAGATAATCAGTCGAGGATAGTTTTAACCTATGTTGAGCTTCAAGCGCTAAAACTGGTGTACTTGGATAATCTTACACAGTATGAAGCTGCTATGAAGATGGGTATACCTAGAAGTACGTTATGGAGAATAATTGAGAATGCTAGACGTAAGATAGTTCAAGCACTCGTCGAGAGGAGACCCATCCTGATAGCTAGATCTGAACGTGGAGAATGTTGAGAAAGTTTTAAATATTTGAGCAATAGCTCATTACTCGGTGAGTAGGATGGCCTGGTGGAGTGGATGGGGAGGAGGAAGAGGATGGGGTTGGAGAGGAGGAGGATGGGGATGGAGTCCATGGCCAGGAAGAGGCCCATTCAGCCATCTGCCACCATGGATGAGGCCAGGATGGCTATTCGGCAGAGGAGCATGCAGATTCCTATTCCCATGGATGTGGTATGGCTACATGATGCCACCATACTACTACATGTATCCATACCTCTACATGATGTACATGATGCCATACTACTACCTGCCACCATACTGGCTACCTAGATGGTGGTAATCATGTACTGGCCATACATGCCGATACCTGACCCAATAACAATGTGGTACTGGATGTCATGGATGGTGATAGCGCCAATGTGCTACATGATGATGTACTCGCTAATGCTTGAGAGCTATAGAATGATGATGGAGTTCATGCGTAAAATGTTTGAGATACCAATGCCAAAATAGTTAAATATTAATCAATAGGTGATTACACATGATCTGGTATAGAATGATGCGACTATTCATGAAATACATGCCACCACCACCGCCACCTCCACCACCAAGCTACTACCAGCAGTATCAGACAACTCAACCACAAGCTCAGCAGTACCAGTACTCAACAGTCCAACCAAGTACTGCACCACCAAGCGATCAATCATATGGCCAGTACTATCCACCGTACCCAATGATGCCACCGTTCCCGTTTATGCCATATCCACCATATCCTCTATCTCCTGAAGATGAGCTATCAATGCTTGAAGATTATAAGAAGTTTCTAGAAGACATGTTGAAGGATATTGAGGAAGAGTTGAAGTATGTGGAGGAGAGAATAAAACAGTTAAGAGAGTACTTAAGACAGAGTGGAGCTACGGGAACAGGAGTACAGGGATAGAAGGATCAGATAGACTGCCGACCTTCCTCACTCATCGGTTAACCCTGCCTTCATCACAGGTTTTCTCTAAGTTTCTTTAATACTTCTCTAATCTTGTTTTTTCTAAACTCATATATTTTTCCTCTACTTGTTTCATATGTTATACATTCAGCTTCTTTACAGAGTCTTTCAAGTATGTGTTTTGTTACTTCTCTTATTATTGTTATGTTGTATTCTCTTGTTTTTTCTCGTACTTTCTCGCTTATTTTAGGTATCTTGTAGAATACGCTGTTTCCTAATGCTCTTTCTAGCTGTTCTTCGAGTTCCTGAATTATTAATTTTTCTAATTCTCTTATCATTTTTATCTGATATCTATTTTACGATGCTAGTTATAAGGTCAGTGTTTATGGGAGTTTTAGTAGTGTAAGGCGTAAATTTCGGAGTAGTTTATTTAAGCTAGTAAGGTCTGGTACTCATGTTAAGAGAGCTTAAGAGGGTTGATGAGGTTCTTAAGGAAGTTCTTAAATATGTGTCTCATAGAATATTGAGCATTAGAGTTAGAACATATGATGCTGTTGGAAAGATATTAGCAGAAGATGTCTATGCAAGAGTTGATTTGCCTCCATTCGATCGTTCGGCTGTTGATGGTTATGCTGTGAGAAGCGACGACGTGGTCTCAGCATCTCCATCTAGTCCAGTAATTCTCTACTTATCTAAGTCTTCTAGAGTTGAGCCAGGTCATGCAGTTAAGGTATGTACTGGTGATCCTTTACCAGATGGAGCTGATGCAGTTGTGATGAAGGAGCATGTTGTTGAGAGAGGAGAGTTCATAGAGGTTTTAAAGCCTGTTCCTAGATGGGGTAACGTTTCTAGAAGAGGAGAAGATTTTAAAGTTGGTGATCTAGTTCTCTCTAGAGGCTCCGTAGTGGATAATGTGTCTGCTGCAGCCATGTTAGCTACTGGTAACCTAGAGATAGAGGTTTTCAGACCTAGGATAGGTATAGTCTGTACTGGTTCAGAGATAGTTGAGCCGGAGTGTCTAAGAGATGTTAAAGATGTAGAGGAGTTCTCTAGGAGAGGTATCATAGTTAATACTACTAGGTTCCTCGTCAAGGAGGTTGTTGAGAGTCTTGGTGCAGAGATTGAGTATTATGGGATAGTTCCAGATAATGTAGATCAGATAAGTAATGCTGTGAGCTTTCTCTTAGAGAGGAATGATATGGTGATAGTGACTGGAGGAACAGCTGTAGGAGATAGAGATCTCACGTATAGTGCGATCCTGAGACTCGAGCCAGCATATGTCTGGCGTGGTCTTGCTATTAGACCTGCAAAACCTACAGGAGTTGCAGTGGTCAATGGAAAACCTATCCTCATGTTAAGTGGTTTCCCAGTTGCAGCATATGTAGGGTTCACGGTGCTTGGAGTACCCATACTATGTCACATGATGGGTATAGAGTATAGAGAGAGAACCATGCTTAGGGGAGTACTTACTCGTAGAGTTGCTAAGCCACCAAGCTTGAGAGCTTACGTGAGAGTTAGAGCTTGTATAGATAGGAGAGATGGTATAGTAAAAGTGTCTCCACTTGCTTTAACAGGTAGTGGTCTTCTATCAACATTGATCAAGGGAAATGCTATTCTTGAGATTCCTGAAGAGCTTGAAGGATTTGAAGAAGGTTCTCAAGTATGGATAAGACTTGTTAGAGACTTAAATTACTGTGAAGAATAGTTAACATATGTCATCTGTAATAGAGTTCATAAAGGAGACTCCATCAGTGACAGAGAAGATAGATGGAAAGTCTTTGAAATGTTTTGAAGTTCCAAAGACAAGATTCTTCTCTAAAGGAGAGCTACTATATATTGGATTCATGTTAAACATGAGTGATCAAGAGGTGTTGAATAAGATAAACGAGATGAAGCTTGGTAGGAAGACTATAGAGAAGTTATATGCTTTTAGACTAGATCAAGAGAACATATGGACAGGACCTAGACCAGTACTTCCAAGTCTTCTAGAGAACGAGACCGACTTAACAGAACTATCTCCAATAGGTAATGCTACACTAAGAGTAATGCTACATTTTAATAATGTGAGAAATGTTGTATGTGTATCATTATATGAACATGATGAGTATAGAGAGCTCGTTATAACAAAGTTAAAGGGAGTAGGATGCGTGGTTAGGTACATAATATATATCTAACATGTATATTTATGTGCTTACTAGTTTTTTGAGTAGTAGTACTGCGTCTCCGATGTCTAGTTGTCCGTTGTGGTTTAGGTCGCATGGAACATTACTATGAAACTCACCAACAAGAATCCTCAACAAAAGCACAACATCACCAATATCCAACCTACCAT
>JAADCU010000062.1 GCA_013154355.1 Thermoproteota archaeon
GAAAAGTCATAATAGTACCAAGAGAAACACCACTAGACTACACACACATAAGAAACCTACTACTAGCAAAAAAGAGAGGAATAATCATAATTGATGCAGCACCAGCATACTACACAAACCCTAAGACAGTGGATGACCTAGTAAACCACATAATAGGAAAAATACTAGACCAACTAAATATAAAACACAACCTATATAGACCCTGGAGAATGATGAAAGGTCACGGGACAGACAAAAATGAAGAATACTAGACCAACTGAGACCATTCTAACCTTAATCTATCACGCGAAAACTCAAAAAAGTACCTTATTATGATCTCAAATTACATCACATAACTAACAGCTTAAAAGAGAAAGATGTGGATTATAATGTTAAGTCATTGATAGGCTAGACGAACGCACTTACTTCTCAAAGTAGTTAGAAAAGATGTTACTAACCTAATAAAGATTTTCTAATATAGATTGTATTAACTCTGCACTTTGTACATAAACGATGATACATACACATATATTATCAAGTACATTGAGAAACAGTGATAAAGTTCAATAGATAAAGCGACTCGGCTAATAATGTCATCAGCGAAAGCTGGTAGTACATTTAGTAATCTCTTTAAGTATCCTTCTCTACGAATATCTAGGCTATGAAAAAACTTATGATAGCACTAGTAGTACTTATAGCATCGGTAATAATTATAATAACTGTATCACTACATTATATAGAAGTTCATAAAAAAGCTACTAATAGCACAGCTACATTAAGAACTCAACATGCGAACTCAGTAGAGAAAACTAGAACCATAATAATAGTACGGAAATGTACATATAATACATCGCTTGTTCGTAAGTTGGAGAACAAGATAGCTATTCTTAATTTGACTCTTCATAGACTTGAGCGAGAGTATAAGGAGCTAGTTAGTAAATATCGAGAACTTCAACTAAAATTTAACCAGTGTAAATCGGATTACGTTAGCCTATTGATTAATTATACTAAATTGAAAAAAGAGTGTAAAAGTAAGAAGAGTCAGATAAGTATTACTATACTTTTTGATAGAGAATATTATTACTATCTTTTAAATGATATCGAACATGCTAAACATGATATATTAATAATGATGTTTGAGATGAAGTATTACCCCTATGATAGATACAGTCTTGTTGATCGATTAATAGATGCTTTAATAGAGGCTCATGAACGTGGTGTTAAAGTTCTAGTGTTGCTAGAGTACCGAACATACTTTGGATATATAAAATTTAATTTAAGGACATACTACTACCTCAAAGAACATGGTATTGATGTTAAACTTGACTATGATCCTACAACTCTTCACGACAAACTTGTGATAATTGATGATAAGATAGTTTATATAGGTTCCCATAATTGGACTGAGTCAGCATTGAAGTACAATCATGAGATTAGTGTCAGGATTGTTAGTCCAACGCTTGCAAAAGAAGTTGAAGAGTATTTCTACCAGATATGGAACTCAGAGTAATCTAAAATTATAGGTAAAGTATGAGGAAGTAATTGTGAGTAGGATCCTTATATGATGTGCAGATAACATAAGTAAATATGAGCTAGTTAACTATGTTGTTGATTAATGGTAGAACGCTTAGGAGTTTTTAAGTCCTGTTGCATTGTACGAATATGTACGTCCACAATATTTGATGATATCTATACCTGAGACATCGTTCGATGAGGAGCATTTAATAGTATTGTTAATGTTGTATTTCATAATATTGTAAGTATAGTGAAGAAACATAGTATTAATGAGATTAATGTTGATCTAACATATGGTACTAACATAGTAGCTCAAGCTTTAATGTTGTCTGTATCTACAGTTAAAGTCTCATTTGAGAATATTAATATTAATCTTTGACGGCTTCTATAAGTGATAGAAAAGAATTATATCTCGAAGTTATATTAGAGATGTTAGACGCAGTTAGTACTATAGTTTCAATATCAACATAGATGGTCGAGATTGCACTTGAACTTCTAGAGAAGGCAGAGAGAAGTATTACATCGATAGCTGTAGACAACTGTGGTATGAATGTTCAAGTCAGCGTTCAAATCCGTCTTCATCGTTCTGTCCTTCTACCTCTCATCACTTCTATATTATTAACCTTGATTTTCTTTTTAAAGCCTTAGCTTGCGTATAGTTAATTATGATTGTTGGTATATGTCAGCTATCTTCCTGTTCCTGTAAGAATGATAATGTTAGAAAACTTTCAACTATTCTAGAAAAGTATCTTCAGAAGGTAGATCTCGTGATTGTTCCTGAGTATTTCATGTTTTTTGATAAGAAGATGTTTAATAATCCTCAGCTTGTCTATGAGATCTCTGAAGGTCTTGATGGAGATTTTGTTAAGTCTATGTCTAGGTTATGTATAGATTTTAATATAAATATCTTGTTCACAATGTTTCTTAGATCTGGCTCTAGGGTGTATAATAGTGCTATCCTGATGTCTAGAGATGGTTCTATACTGACCATATATAGGAAGATTCATCTCTTTGATGCATATGGCTTCTCTGAGTCTCATATATTTTCTAGAGGCTTCTCTCCCTGTAAGGTAGTTGAGTTATGTGGGTTTAAGATAGGTATTGCGATATGTTTTGATATAAGATTTCCTGAACTTTTTAGACATTATGCTTTATCAGGTGCTGATGTTGTTCTTGTTCCAGCTGCATGGTTTAGAGGTGATTATAAGGAGGAGATTCTGAGGTTTCTAGCACAAGCTCGTGCTCATGAGAACTGTATGTACGTTATAGTATGTGATCAGTATTCTGACATCTTTGTTGGTAGAAGTATGATTGTTGATCCTAATGGTATTGTAGCTCTAGATCTCGGTTATGGCGAGTCCTATAGGGAGTATAGGCTAGATAGGTTTCTTGTTGAGCTTGCTCGTGAGCGTGTTCCTGTGCTTAGACTTCGTAGACCTTTAACCTATACTAGGATCTTGATGTAACATACTTCTTTACTCTATCTATTGCCTCTATCTTCACGGGATCTACTCCTACTATTCTTGCTACGTCTATAGTCAGCATTCCTAGTCCTGTTACTCCATAAATTATCTCTGATAGTCTCGAATCTCCTTCAAGCTCTATCCTATGATATCTTCTTCCTAGCTCTTCAAGTACTTTCATGAGTGCTGTAACATGGACTCCATGTTCTGTGTTTCTTATGCTTGGTGGATCTACTACAAGTATTTCTAGACCTTCTATCTCTCTTATATGTATTGCAAGATCGTTATGTTCTGATTCAGGTATTATACATACGGCTACTGGCTGTTTAGCATTCTCATTCATGTCATTCTTAAATCTCACACCTAGCGATGCTACTGGTGATGGTGTATAGATCATTGTGAACTTGTTTGCTAACTTATCAGCGAGGGCTTTAAATCTTGTAGAATAATCATTTATGGCTTTTCTCATGTAGCTTATGCTGTTCTCCGCTAGGCTAAGTACCTTATCCTCTATAGATAATGCTTTTCCTACAGCTCTTAGACATGAATATAGTAGACATGGTAGTCCATATCTTGGAGCTGTTGCTTTAGGTATGGTTATGTGCGGTGTCTTACTTCTCTCAGCAAGTTCTCGAAGTCTACCACCTGTAGATATAGTTATCACGGGAATATTCTTCTCTATACACGACTCGTAGCACCTTATTGTCTCCGCAGTGTTTCCAGAGTAGCTTATCGCAACCACTAGATAGTCCTCATTAATATATGATGGTAGGTGAAGATCTTTGTTCACTATTATCGGAATGTTGATCATGTCCTGCAGCGTGTCTCTAACTATGTCTCCAGCTATTCCCGATCCTCCCATTCCTGATATAACTATGCCTCTGAACTTCTTACCATACGTTAGCTCCTTCTCACCTATCTTAACCTTTTCTGGTAGATCAACATCAATTCTGAGCGACTCCTCAGCTAGCTGAGGCCATCTTGGATAGTCTATATACTCGCTTAGACTCATTATATATGTGTTATAAGTTAGCTAATCTATTAATATTCTGAGGTGCTGTTCAGAGTAGTCATTAACGATAGTATTAAGATAGTGAGGGAGTGGCCAAAAGAGAGAGTATTCAGAGTAAAGGAGGAATTGAAGAAGCTCGGGTTCAAGTGGACTGGAGAGTACTGGAAGGGTAGAGTCATATCTCCCTCGACGGTAATGAAATTGAAAGATCTTCTAGAGCTCAAGCCAGACGAGGTAAGAAGAATACTCGAGACAACTCTAGTAGAGAACGAGGGCGGAGCAGTAGGAGTTGAAGTAGGATCAGACTCCGAGCTTCCTGACGATGTCAGAGAGTGTGTAATAGAAGACATAGATAATGTGAAGATAATATCCATACCATGTTTTGTTAGAAGCTTTGTAAGAAGAGACACAAAGTACATAGGAAGAGTAGGAAGCTATGAAGAATATATAGATATTGCTCTTGAAGAGTTTAGAAAAAAGATAAGTAACTATCTTGTACTAGGCAATCTTGAGCTTGCTATAGAGCGTGCGAGAGAGTTTCTTCTAGAGAGCGAGAGAACTAGAGAAGTATTCGAAAGAAGATCATCATGGTGGACTGCTAGAGTACATGAGAACTATGTTGAACTTAACTTTCTCAAGAAAGGTCTACTTAGAGAGCTTGGTGAACGATTAAGAATAAAATACTTTAAAGTTGATAAAGAAGGTAATAGACAGGAACTTGAGGTTCCTGCTATAAGAAGAGAGAACATAATAAGATCACCTGATGGTAAGTGGAGACTCTACTTTCCACAGTTCTTCAAGAAGAGGATTGTGGAGATACTGAGAGACCTAGGATACAGAGTTGAAATAGTTGAGCATGTTCCTAGAAAGATCAGGAACCTACAAGACAAGGTAGACCTATATCCTTTCCAGGAAGAAGCTCTACAGAAATGGTTAGAAAATAGTAATAGAGGAACAATAGTGATACCTACAGGAGGAGGAAAAACATTCATAGCTTTAAAAGCCATAGCAAAGCTCTCAGTAAGAACGTTAATACTTGTGATAACTGAAGAACTACTTGAACAATGGTATCAGAGAATAATTAAGTACCTAGGATATGTTCCTGGAAGAATGAGTGGCAAATATGATGAGCTAAGAGAGATAACAGTATGCACCTATCATACAGCTGTAAAGAGGATAGACGAGATAAGAGACTACTTCGATCTCGTAATAGCCGATGAATGTCATCACGTACCAGCAGAGACTTTCAAAGAGGTAATGTTCTACATATCTGCACCATATCGCATGGCTCTATCAGCTACTGTCGAGAGAAGCGATGGCAATGAACATCTAATATTCCTAGCATGTGGAGAACCTATCTATAAGATAACGTATAGAGAACTTGTAAAGTATGGTCTTGTAGTACCTGTAAGACATTATAGGATATACGTGAGCTTAGAGGAAGATGAGAAAGAGGAGTACGATGCTGCTAAAAATATACTACAGCTTAAATCTATTGCTCTTAAAGCAAGAAGAAAGATAGATGTTGCCTGTAAGATAGCACTAGTAGAGCACGAGCTAGGTAGTAAGATTCTAATATTTACACAGTATGTACAACAGGCAGAAGAGATATATAGAAAACTTAGAGAAAAGATCAGAGATGTAGCATTAGTGACGGGAAATACGAGAGATAGAGAAGCAATATTCAGAAGCTTTGCAAGAGGTCTAACAAGAGTCATAGTCACCACTACGGTACTTGACGAAGGTATAGATGTACCTGACGCAGATGTGGCAATAATAGTGTCAGGAACAGGTAGTCAGAGACAGATGATTCAGAGAGTTGGAAGAGTTGTAAGAGCAACACCTGGAAAGAGAGAAGCAAGAGTATACGAGATTGTCACAAGAAGAACAATAGAGGAAGCATTAAGCGAGAACAGACATCCAAAAGAGGAGATAGAAGAGATAGAATGCAAGAGAGTACTTGAGAAAGATCTAGAGAGACTGCTAACAAAGATAAGAAATAGTTTCGCTAAACTCAGCATGTAATACACATTACGTACTGGACTTATATATCTCGTAGACGTATCATTAACATGAAAGAGATACTAGAGGAGATCATGAACATAATGCTAATGATTATAATAGCAACAACAATAGGGATAATAGCACTAAAGGTGATAGGACTCCTATGATGAGATATGTGATAACCATAATTATGTACCTTATAATAGGAATAGTGCTCTTAATACTCTGTAAGTTTCTACATAACATAATAATGCTCATAGGTGCGTAATCATGGACAGCGTATCGATCTCAGACATAATAATGTGTATAATACTGTTGGCAGCCTGTATATCTCTCATACCAATACTCAAGTTCGAAGTATCTAAAGTAAGAAAGATTAGAAATGTTCAGAAAAATAGTACAGTATCAGAGACCTATAATAATACTAGCTCTACTGTTCGAGCTTGCGAGATCTCTTACAGAGCTCTGACATGTAGAGGCTTCATGTTATCTTACTTTATACTCATAGTTCTTATCGTAATGATAGTTCTCATAATTGTTATGAAATCTATCTTATAATTAAAATGATATGGTTCTTATCTCTTTCCTTTTGATACTCCTACAGTGAATCCAAGTCTTCCTGTTGTTACTGTTCTCTGGCCTCTCACTTTTAGACCTAGCTTATGTCTGATGCCCTTCCAACATCCTATCTTCTTCATTAGGTCTATATCCTTCTTTGCTGCCAGTATGAGGTCTGCACCTATTAGGTGCATGTTCTTTCCTGTTTCTGGGTCCTTTGGCCTGTTTACGAACCATCCAGGCGCTATCTGATGAAGGTTTCTTACTGCCCAGTCCAGTCTCTTTATGACGTCGTCAGGTAGGTCTCCTAGTCTTGATAGTGGGTCTATTCCAAGGTATCTACATATTGCGAATGCTGTGGATACTCCTATTCCCTTTATCTTTGCTAGAGCATATGCGGTAGCCTTGTATCCGTCTAGGTCTGTGTCTCCTATTCTTACTATTGGTTTGAATCCTGTAGATGACATGTGTTCTCTATCTAGACTGTTCTAGGGTTTAAAAGAGTTCCTTATGTTTAGACTAACCTGTCTATAGATATCTTAGCTGTCTCTAGACCTTTAATGTACCATGATGATGCTGCTATCGTACCTGCTAACCATAGTGCTGCTATTATGCTTAAGCATATGCTTGCTGTAAGATACTGTTCTAAGAAGGTTAATATTGCTGTTGTTATTCCTTCGAAGCTCATGAAGAATCCTATGACTGTGGACCTTATTCCTGTTGGAAACAGCTCGCTCTGTAACGTGCTTAGACAAGACCATCCCCACTGTGAGAACACCATGTTCCAGAATAGTGATGTGAAGAACATGTAGACATTTTTAATCATTACTGATACTATCATGATTATTGCCGTTATGAAGCCTCCTAACAGTGATGCTAGAGTAGATACTCTACGTCCTCTATCTATGAGTGGTAGAAGCATGAACGCTCCTATGAATGATCCTAGGTTAGCTATGAGGACTATATACGCTATATATCTACTAAATGGAAAATCAGGAGTATATGGTAGATAGAATGCAGGTATGAAATATGTGACATATATTGCTACGGTTATTATTAGAAGTATAATGAACCTGTAAGAATACTTTGATAAGGCTTCTCTCAACGATACACCATGAGCTCTCCTATACTCCTGTACAAGATCCTCAGTAAGGTTTATAGAATACTTTCTTAACAGTTTCTCAGCTTCTGAAATTCTACCCTTAACTATCAGCCATCTAGGAGACTCAGGAAAACCTACCCTAGCTACTGCCGTCAATACTAGGACTATAAATGTTGATGCAAGAACATACTTTACCTGTACAGATGGAGAATATATGAGACTCTGATAAACAAGCTCAAATAATGCTACAACAACAGCTCCAAGATTCCAGAAATTGCTAGACATGAGAATTGCCTTTCCTCTATGATAAGGAGGTGATAGCTCTGCTATAGCAGAGAATGCAGCACCAAACTCACCTCCAATAGCAAAACATGCTGCAGATGTGAGCAGTGTGAATAGTATAGGATTACTATAGAAGAAGTATAGCAGTCCTATAGAGAATACTTCAATTATTAATACTATGATAAACGTACGTTTTCTACCAATAATATCACCAAGTCTACCAAGAACTATGGATCCTATAGTCCAAGCCACCATGTTTAGACCAAGTATATATGTAGCATACGGAAGAAGACTCTTAACAGAATATATTATGAGAGGAGATATCGAAAATATTAAACCATCAACAAAGAAACTTAGAGAAGTTATTACAAAGAGTCTCCAATGATCGCTGCTCCACTTAACAATATCGAGACTAGTAGACATTTTCGTATAGATTTAACTAGAAACAACAATATTTATTAGTTACTCTAAGATGTACTAGAGAACTTAAACAATGAAACCAGACCTTTCAATCACTCCTACCTAGAACAGCGTAGAGGGTAGTAAGACGTTCATAGATATCTTATGTATGATCCTCATAGCATAATATATTGCTCTACTTATGAACAATGGTATACATATATGAGGTAGAGATGATAATATCAGTATTATGAGTAGGCTTATAATGATTATTGCTATGATCGATATAGTAATCTTGATCACTCTACTACGATGTCTCGAAGATATGCTGTCCATGGTACTATATGTAGCACTATATATCGGTCTTCTATTCTCGCTGACGTATCTTCTATCCTCAACTTGAGGACTAGCATGTGTAGTCTCCATCTTTCTATCACTCGTACTTTCAAGATCTCTCGAAGATGTATACGACATTGAACATATTTCCTCTCTAGGTCTAAATCCTTTAAATGGAACTGGTGCTGAATAATGTTCAAGCATTGGAAAGATCTTCTTAAGAATACTCACTATCTCACTTCTTAATCCATGAATTTCTCCTCTCTTTATAGAGAACCTGTCAATACCTAGCTTCTCTAAAAGTCTTATCCAGGATTCTGCAACTTTATTTAAAATATCTTCATCTAGCTCTCTTATATTATATAGTATACGCATTAGGTCAAGCTCCTCAGCTATGAAAGTAGATAGCTTACGAGTTATTACTAAGTCTGTTGATAGACTCCTATATCTTGTCCACCAGTCTTTAAACTCTTTCTTAGCAGCATTAGACTCTAACCATCTATCTAGGTCGGGGGTTACGAGACTTGGTGAGCCTTCCGCGGACATCCAATATAATATATCCCTAAATGATTTAAAAGAATTTTGTACAAAAATGAGTACACTGCATCACAGTGTAGTATATTAACTTCAGATTCCTGTACATCATGAAAACGGTTAGAAAAATACGATGTTCATTCAGAATAAGATAAGTAAATAAGAACGAGAAGAAGTTTTTAAGGAAGGGGAAGAACATCAGAGTCTGCTATCTTCCTCACAGTATCGGAGATCACCTCCCTCATCACCACGAGCAGATACTAGTCTAGACTAGGTGATCACACTAATTAACCTTCTCTAATAATATGTCTAACCTTCTCAACAAGATCCTTTATAAATCTAGCTCTTACACGTACAGAGTCGATACCTAGCCTACACTCATGAAATCCCCAACATGAAGGTAATACGCGTGATCCCATGCATTAAGTACGGTACCTCCAATATATTGAACAAGTTTATGAACGACACTGTCTAGAAGCTTCATACTTCATCCACCTTGTCTCTCTACCATCTGTGCTTCTTCTAGATTAAACATATATGCTAACGCTTTCACAGCCTCTTCAACGGTTTTGTTGAACTATGTCACCTTTCTCTAAAAACTCTTCAGCGTTTCTTACAAATCTCTCCATATTTTTCACATGCTTATGCACTTTCTCAATATTATACATCTAGGATTAGTTCACGTAGGTTTAAAAAACGTTTATAGGATGGTTTTGCCAGGTACTGTTTAAGAGTCTTTGTAAATTTTGAGGATTAGTAAATAAGTATGATTTAAGAAGGATGAACTTGTCGATTATGAGCTCTCTTTGAGATACTTGTATCTGTCTTTCTCGTACTCTTCTACAGGTATGTACTTGAGTGATGCTAGTACTTTTGGTAGTGTAGTGTACTCCATCTCTTCTGGTGGTAATCTGTGTGGCATTATTGGTCCCATCTTTCTTATGTAGTCTGCTACGAAGCTTGCTATTAGTCTCACGTAGTCGAATGCTGGATCGTCGAATAGGTCTACTGGTCCTTCTAGGTATCCGTCATGTAGCTGGAATCCTAGTGCTATGACTTTTGGTGGTCCGTCGAACCTGGTCATCTTTGGTCCTAGTGCTATCTTCTTCTCAGGTATTATTGCCGTCATCTTTGCTGGCATTAGTGGTCCGCTGTGGCTTCCTCTCATCCATCCGCTGACCATGTGTGGATAGGCAAATGCTTCCAGTATCTCTCCTACTGCTGGTAGTCCGTGTTGTGCTCTTATTATTCCTACTGGGTCGTCTTTGCCGACGTACTTTCCTGCTATTAGGTTGAGTCTCTCTACGCTTATTACTGAGGCTGGTAGGAGATCCTCCTTTCTATATATTCTCCTTATTATGTATCGGCCTGGAGTGCCTATTAGAGCCATTATGTCGTATATTCTCTCTGGTGCATCAAGTATGTAGACTCTTCCCTCATATACGTCAATTATCTCGAACTTGAATCCAGCATGCATCTCTGGGTCTATTACTAGTCCAGCAGTAGTGAATGGGTCTGCAAACATCTTGAAGAGTGGTAGGTTGAAGGCTCCTGGCTCTGTCTTGTCTGCAGCTATGACTACTATGGGCTCGCTTGGTCTCTCCTCTATCTCCATCTCTGCCACCTGTGGACCCATTCCTCTAACGTTACCGCTGAAGGTCTCCTTTAGAAGGTCCTGACCAGCTCCATAGAGCTTGAGCTTCTTTGCAATGTTCTCGGTAGCCTCCTTGAATATGTTCCATGCTAGGCCGTGAATCTCTGGATTGTTCTCTCCCTTTGTATGAGTCATGAGTAGAGATATGTCGTCTCCACATGAGTACACGTAGTAGTCTATGATTAGACCCTTCTTCTGAGCCTCTGCTAGTCTTTCAGCAGCGAACTCTAATGCTTTTGGATGAGCCCATGCATGACCTGGACAGCCACCTATGTCGGCTTTTATTATCGAGATAGTAACCTTCATCTGAGAACTAGTATAATACCTGTGCTACTATTAAACCTTGTGGTCTAGCTTAAAAATTGCATATAGGGACATAATGTAGAAACTTGTGAACAAGAACGTAACAGAGAGAAGACTACTTCCTAAGTACTACATATTTGAACATGGAGGCATAAAAATTGGAGAAAAACTAATAGACCTATCTTCAAACCTGAACCCTCTCGGTCAACCATCATTCATTAAAGATGTTCTAGAAAACATATGTCATGTAGATCTTCAGAGATTCCCGAATAGAGATAAGATACTTAACTATCTCTCAACGATCGAAGAAATAGAAGGAGAGCTTCTATATCCTGTACCTGGCGCATCAACAGGAATATTACTAATATTCCTATTCTATAGACCTAGGACATGCGTAATACCTGACATAACGTATGTAGATTATCTTAGAATATGTAGAAAACTAGGTATAGAAATGATAACAATACCAACATATGTTAGAGATAGTACACCAGTAATAGATCTAGAGGAATTCAATAGAAAACTAGTACAAAACAATGATAAAGATACTCTAGTAGTAATAGTAAATCCAAACAATCCTACAGGCACAGTAATAAGGATGGAAGATATTATTAAAATTATAGAAATAGCAGATAGATCTAGAATAGTGGTAGATACAACATTTATAGATTTTATAAATCAGCAAAAAGAATGTAGAAAACTTCTAAATTACGATAATGTAATAATTATAAAATCATTATCAAAAATAATATCAGTACCTGGCATGAGAATTGGATATATTGCTGGAAAGATAGTAGAAGAGCTACCAGAGCTTAGCTGGCCTCTAAGCACTATATCAGAGATAGTACTTGATAAAATAGTTAATAATCTAAAAGAATATAAAAGATTTATAGAAGATACATATAGATTCATTAGTAGAGAGATTAATAGAGTAGAGAAGTTGTTAAGAAATTTACAGTTATTAGAAGTCTATAGGTCTCATACACATATGTTTCTAATAAAAGCACCGGAAGACCTATATGAGTACCTGCTAACTCGTTATAAGATTAAGATCAGGAAATACTGTGTATTATCTAGCGGAGACTTGCTGTATAGAGCATCTATAAGAGATAGAGAATCTAATGATATTCTCATTAAAGCGTTAATGGAGTTTGATAAGTATGCGTAAGATTCTTGAACTTATTAAGGCTCAGATATCGTTCTTCACTATAATACCATGTAGGTCAAAACTAGGTATTGTTGACGCATTATCATATGTTGATCTCAGTATATTGACAGTTAGTCCCATCATCTTATCGATATGCTGTATTCCTGTTCTTCTACTATACTACTACAAGCTGTTAAATAATATTGAACTAGTATCTGTACTCTTATACAGTTGTCTACTAATACTAACCGGGATGCTACATATAGATGGATTAACAGATGTTGTTGATGCATTATTCACACCTAAAGAGAAGAGATATCAAGTACTTAAAGATCCTCATATAGGTGCTGTTGGAGGAGCAGCATTATTCATAGTACTCACACTTGGCGTGATAGCAGTACTAACAAGTAGAAACATATTAGAATCAGTATGGAAGATAGTATTATCAGAGTTCTACTCTCGATTAACCTGTAGCATGTGTGCACGTATGGGAAAACCGCTACATAAAGGATTGGGAAGCATAGTTATTGAAGGAGTATCAAAGAGGAAACACCTCATAATTATTCCGTTACTAGTCAATGTTATGGCATCTATACTCATATTAGGGATAGTAAGAGCAATCATATATCTAACATCTACAACATTGATATCGTACTTTCTCATCAAGATACCTATTAAGGCCCTAGGCGGTGTCAGTGGTGATGTTCTAGGATACTCTATAGAGGTAGGAAGACATATATCATTAATAGTTCTAGCATTCATATTATGATTAGTAAGATATCAATAATATTTTCAATAATACTCATGAACACTATCATAATAGATCTTCTAAATGGTGAAGTTAGAGATAAGGTCTGTCCTATACATCCTGTCGTAATATGCTGGAAGATAGGTTCCTTTCTTCTTAACAGAGTCCAGAAGACTAGGACCGGCGGAGTAGTCCTATGGATATGTACTGTTATTCCACTGTTATTCATATATGCTCTATTTCCAACAATGTTACTAATATACTTCATAGAGTCTAACATTATCTATATAGTTATCATCATAATTATCATATCAATGATTAATAAATTTACAATAAGCTTAAAACTATTGAACTGGTACTATCTAACAATACTTCAACTTCTTGAGAATAACGAAGCTAAGGCCAGAATACTACTTCAAGAGATAGTTAGAAGAGACGTGTTTGCTCTAGATAGAGATCATGTCATATCTGCACTAGTTGAGACATATGTTGAGTCTCTAGTTGACGGATTAGTAAGCACACTATTCTGGTTCTCACTTCTAGGACTTGTTGGTTCATATCTGCAGAGACTTTCTAATACTATGGATTCCCTAGTAGGTTATAAACATGATCCTTATCGTGATGTTGGTTGGTTCTCTGCTAATGTAGACACTATACTAAATATTCCAGGTTCAATATTATTTTCAATATTTCTCCTAATATCTTCATATAGGAGAGGGATATTTAGAGAGTTTCTAAATAATCTTAAGAGCTCTATCAATGTTACTAGTATAAACGCTAGGCTCGTGTTTGCTGCAGCTAGTACCGTGCTTAGGGTTGATCTAGAGAAGCCGTGTGAGTACAGGGTAGGTAACTATGGTATTTTTCCAAGTATTCATCATTGTAGAATATTATTTAGAAGCTGCATGATTGCTATCTCTCTATGCATAGTCTTTCTAGTTCTACTCTGTATACTAACGTTCTCTCTAGTATCCTAGGTCGAGATTCTCCATTTCCTGCTCTATGAGGTATGATGGTGCTCTCAGTATTGCTACGTATCCTCCGAATGTTCCTTCAAGCATCTTGCTCTCTTCTACGGATGATGGTATGACTTCGAGCTTTATGTTCCTATTATCGCACTCGAGCATTAACTTCATTATGTCTTCTTCACCAACGTTCTCACTTACTATGACTGTCTGTGCTATTCCTGTGTTTACTGCTTCCCATACTTTTTCTCTACCGTAGACTATCATGTCAGGTTTCTTTATCGCGTAATATGTTATTAGTTCCATTAGTCTCTTAGCACGTACATACTCGTTATCTTTGATATGTTTCCATGCTCTCTTTATAGCTTCGACTACTCCATACTCGTTTGCGCAACATGCATCAACTACAGCTATGACCTTTGACTTCAGTCTATAGTCTAAGTAGTCTGCTTTCAGAAAGTCTTCCTTTGTTGGTCCAGGTCCTGCAACTATTATTCCCTTTAGATCTGGCAGATTCAGGAATACCTTATTAGCTTCTTCAGCAACCATCTTATAGAACACGTCTGCTAGATGCTCTATCTGGCGCTTGAATCTGACTGATGACTGTCCACCTGCATGGTGTTTGCCTGGAACGTAGAACTCTACATGTTTAGCAACTTCCCAGTAGTTTCCTCTAAGTACTGCTATTACTGCCTCACCACGCTCTATCACTATGATTCCGTATGCTGAGCCTACGTTGAGCATCTGCTCAAGTATCTCAGTGTGAAATACCTGATCACATATGTACTTGAACGTGCTTATTGGTCTAGGAGGTATTATCATGTACATTACCCAGTCATACATTCCAGGACTCTTCATATGAAATCCTGCGAACACTGCTAACCCATTCTTCGGAGCCTTGTTCAATCCCTTCAGCTGGTTTATTATTCTCTCTAGAGCACTCTGAACGTGTGTTCTCGTGGTCTTGTCCTTGATGTTTCCAGCTATAGCCCACTCCTGTCTAAGCATGTTAACGACGTCTGGCATTGGTCTCTCAGCGTTTATGTATAGACTTATCAGGGTCGTAGCATATCCTCTATACTTCTTCAAAGTTGATATTAGTACTCTCAGCTCGTTTAGTGACTTTACTTCGTATACTCCACTCTTTATTCCATGTAGGTCCCGTTCCTCACTCTATCTGACGTGTTTAAATAGGTTTCTCTCATAGAGGCGAACTGTATGTTACTGTTCCATCTTCTTCAACATTGATTATGGCTCCAGAGTGCCCTGGAACATATTTTTCAGGACATGTCGATCTCAAAGCTTGCTGAAATGTTCTACCAGTACAATGTAGTGGACATATCTTGAAGAGACCCTGCATTCTACAGAACTTATCTGCTAGTAGAACAGCATCTCCTGGAGATATACCATAGAGGTGAAATCCGCCTATTAGTAGCAGAATAGCCTTCTTAAACATGCCCATAACCTGCCTCACCATGTGAACTATTCCAGGATGAGAACATCCCGTGATCATTACTAGCCACATTCCAAGATCAATAACCATGCACTGCTCTGGTATGAACGATCTAGGAAAGTTTATCAGATACACGTTAGATAATATGTTCGTTACTTCACTGTTAACATGTACCTTGCATAGACCTATGAGCTCATGTGCTAGTCTTGATGGAGAAGGGAGATATATAGGTACTCTATGACAGTACTCTACTACTGCTCCTAGACCTCCAGTATGGTCACCATGTTCATGAGATATAGCACAAGCGATGACATTATCCATCGATAATCCTAGACTTCTAAAATTGTACTTAAACACCTCCTCGCTTGCTCCTGTATCAAATATTATTGCTCTATCACCAAGATCAACATAGATAGAGAGACCCCACTCAGATAGGAGACCAGGTCCTGGCTCATTATCTACGACTACTATCAGCCTCACGTCTAGTATAGTACTATCTGATTAATAACAAGTCTCTCACTGTATTCCAAGAACCTTACTATACGCATCTGTGTCAAGTAGACCATGACCACTGAGGTTAAATGCTATCACAGTTCCAGGACTCGACTTTCTTGCTACGTCTATGACGGCCTTTATAGCATGTGCTGACTCAGGTGCAGGTATTATGCCTTCACATCTAGCAAAGAGCTGAGCAGCCTTCATCACTTCTTCCTGCTCATATGCTACTGCCTCAACTATGCCTAACTTTACGAGTATTGACAAGCTTGGTGCGGCTCCATGATATCTGAGTCCTGCAGCATGTATTGGTGGTGGTACAAAATCTTTTCCTAGAGTATACATCTTTATTAGTGGAAGTATTCCGGAAGTATCAGGATGATCATACATGTATCTTCCAGAAGTCAACTTTGGAGCAGCCTTTGACTCTACTGCTATGAACCTGGTCTTCTCAAATCCCTCCTCTCTAAGCTTCATCCCTATCATAGGATACGTGAATCCTCCAAAGTTTGATCCTCCACCAACACATGCAATCACTATGTCAGGCTGTTCAGGCATCTGCTCTATAGCTTCTAGACCGATCACCGTCTGATGAATAAGCACGAACTCCATCACGCTTCCAGGAAGATACCTCCTCTTCTCAGGTTCCTTAAGAACGTATTCTACAGCCTCGCTTATAGCTATTCCTAGACTGCCTGGGTGTTCTCTATCCTGTTCTAGGAGCTTTCTCCCTATCTCTGTTAACTCGCTAGGACTTGGATGTACTGTTGCTCCAAGGACTTGCATTAGTATTCTTCTCTGAGGCTTAGACCTATAGCTTGCACGTGTCATAAATATTGTACACCTCATTCCGAAGAGTGCTGCAGCTATAGACGTAGCTAGACCCCACTGTCCAGCACTGGTCTCAGTGACGACCTCCTCAGCTCCGTCCTGTTTAGCGTAGTATGCCTGTGCTAGAGCAGTATTCAGCTTATGGCTACCACTTGGAAGTACTCCCTCAAACTTGTAGTATATATGAACATCTTTAAGACCTAGAGCACGTTCAAGATTCTCAGCTCTCCTATATGGTGTTGGTCTACCAACCTTCTCATACATTCTCCTGACCTCGTCAGGAATAGGTATCCATCTCTCTCCAGAGAACTCCTGATCTATCAGGACGGATGGAAGGATCTTCGTAAGAAGCTCTATCCTGGAAGGTCCAGTATCTGGATCTCTTACTGGAGGTAACGGAATTGGGAGATCAGCAGCTATGTTGTACCAGTGTGATGGTACTGTTACCATACTTATCACTCTACGAGAGCCCTCTTTAAAGATTCTAGGAGCTTGAGACCACACTCAATTCCACATCTAGAGAGCTCCTTGATGAATGCTGAGCCTATCACGATGCCATCAACTCTAAGTCTCTTAAGAAGCTTAACATCATCAGGACTCTTGATAGCGAACCCTACTATTAGTGGACATCTATCTCCTATAATGTTTCTATAGATCTTGACGTTACGTTCAATAAATATTGGTAATCTTACTCCACTACATGCTTGAAGACCTAGATATATGAACAATGGTCTCAGCTCTACCAGTCTCTCAACTTCTCTATAGGGGAACTTGCTAGAGATGAAGAAACAAGGTTCAAGTCCAAACTTTCTACACTCATTGACGAACTTCTCAACCATTTCATAATAGTCGAAGAGAAGGTCAGGCATTAGGACTCCTCTTGCACCTACCTCAGCACACTTCTTCAAGAATAGCTCAAGCTTGTCTACGTGATCCTCCATGTATGCCATTATCACGAAGTCTCGTGGAACGTTTCCTTTTAAGACATCTAGCGCCTCCATACCTTTCAACTCTGCCGCTCTATGCGTCATCCTCACTGTTGGACCATCATACTTAGGATTGTTAGTGGGTACCCCGATCTCGAATAGGTCTACGATGCTGCTTACCGTCTCCAATATGTTTAGAAATGTTGCAGTGCTAGGATATGTTGCTGTCAGGTATAGTATCAATTTTGTACATGATGACACATTTATAGGTACGTGAACCATGTTTATAAACTATACCCTACATGTATAATGTTAGAAGTTCCTCATCATGAAAGTACCAACAAGTACTGCATTAGCACCAGATCTCCACGCGTCCTCAACATCTTTCGTAGAGGAGATACCGCTCTCTAGTACTATCACAGCATCATCGTCTAGAGACTCTCTAAGATCTTTCAATCCTTGCAGAGCAGCCGTGAGATCTACCTTGAGAGTCCTTAGATTTCTCGAGTTAAGACCAAGAAGAAGACCTCTACCTATCCTAGAGTAGTAGTCTATGAGGACGGAGGGAGAGTTAGATTCTAACAGGACCTCCAGGCCAAGCTCTCTAGCATGCTCAACAAATCGAACAACCTCTCTATCACTGAGGATCTCCGATATTATCAGCACAGCGTCAGCACCAAGAGACCATGCAAGATCTATCTGCCATACATCAACTATGAAGTCCTTATACAGGACTGGAAGACCAGAAAGGTTTCTTATGAGTGGAAGATACTCTATAGATCCTAGAAACCAGAAAGGTTCTATAAGTACTGAGAATCCAGCAGCAATATTACGATACTTCTCAACATACTCGTCAGGTCTAACGTCAAGACGTATTACTCCTCTAGGACTAGCTCTCTTGTACTCTACTATCAGTCCTATCGTTCCTCTCCTGTTATAGTCTCTTATGCTCTCTATTAAGCTTCTATGATTTACAGTCCTTTCAGGTAGCTTTATGCTACTTTTCAATACATTGATGATCTTTTTTCGAAGATTTACAATCTCTTCGAGCACTCTCATACTCATATATTGTTCTCTCTTATAACTATTACTACGATAAGGCTTATTAGACGCGTAAGGCATTTACTCTACATGATAGTGTTAATAATAGACAATTATGACAGCTTTGTATACAACATAGCACAGCTTATAGGAGAGCTTGGTGCTAGACCCATAGTGGTGAGGAACGACGAGATAGCTGTAAGAGGAATAGAAAGAATGAGACCTGACGCAATAATAATATCGCCAGGACCTGGATCACCAGAGAACCCTAGAGATGTTGGAGTATCTATAGAAGTCGTTCGACAGCTTGCTGGAAAGATACCTATTCTCGGAGTATGTCTAGGACACCAGATCATAGGTTACGTATATGGATCCAGAATCAGAAGAGCAAAAACGATAATGCATGGAAAGACTAGTCCTATAAAACATGGAAACAACTCAAAACTAATGAGAGATATACCAGAAATATTCATAGGCATGAGATATCATAGCCTAGTAGTAGACCAGGTTCCTCCAGGATTCAAGTTAACGGCAATAAGCCTCGATGATGGAGAGATAATGGCAATGGAGAACGAGGATCTTCAGATATATGGAGTACAGTTTCACCCTGAATCAATAGGAACAGAGGCAGGACCAAAGATTCTCAAGAACTTTCTAGACATAGCCGGAGACTTCATATTAGGAAGATAGTTTAGAAACCTCTACATGATTAGAGAGTTCCTGGAAGATATAAGAAGTAGAAACAGTCGAGGTCTCCTAGTGATAGATCATAGAGATGTTCTAGACGTAGTAAGAGAACTACCACCTAACGAGAACATTCTAATACTAACAGAGAGAGAAAACTTATCGAGAAACAATATTGACGTACTTCCTCACTCAATGTATATTAAGGTTCTAGGAAGAGAGTACGATCATGCGATAATAGATCTCACAGGAAAATATAGACATTTAAGACCAAACATGTTATGTGCAGTAGCTGAGACCATAAGAGCAGGAGGTCTACTTACCATACTTCTACCAGATCTAGAGAGATCCAGACTAGGAGTATATGGTTATAGATATGATAAATATATAAAGAACAGTTTCAGAGAATGTGAATCTCATCTAATAATACATAATGAGGATATAGTATCAAGAAGAGTTATAGATAAAAAACTAGAAAGAAACTTTGAAAAACTTACAGAAGATCAGAGAAATTTATTGAGTAAACTTGAAGAGTTCTACGAAAATCCTGACATGAGGATTCTTGCAGTAAAAGGTGGTAGAGGTAGAGGAAAAACATATATACTAGGATATTTATCCTATATTCTTCATAGGAAGTATAATGTACCTACTATTGATCTCGTAACCGAGGATCTACCAAGATCATTTATAGAAGGTTTAAAAAACATATCAGAAGAGAAGGTCGAGCTATATAGAAGATTTATAAAAGTAGGAAAGCTAACTATAAGAATAGTACATCCTTCGTCGAGAACAACATCTCCGATAGTTCTCATAGATGAGGCATCTCGTATTGGTACATCACGAATAAGGAGAATTGTTGCAAGATCATTTAAGATAATAATGACATTAACAACATTCGGCTATGAGGGGTGTGGAAGATTTTTTGAGCATTTCATAGATGATCTATGTAGAAAGTATGGAGGGTTAGTGATAGATTTTAAAGAACCTGTAAGATATTGTAAAGATGATCCACTTGAGAAGTGGATTAATAAGATATTTGTACTTGATTATGATAAGTCTATAATCCCTAAGATAGATATAGATTGGAGTCGTACTAGGTTGAAGATTGTTAATAAGGATCTTCTTCTTAGAGACGTAGAGTATTTTAGGGCTATAGTGAGGATTCTCAGAGATGCACATTATAGACATAGTCCAGATGATATCGAGACAATTCTCGATAGCGATGACCATATCTTGGTAATCTATGAGCAGAATGGTATACCAGTAGCTGCATGTCATGTAAGAAGAGAACATGCAACAAAAAGAGAAGTCAGGAAAGCCATGAGTGGGACAGTACTGAGAGGCCTCTCAACGATCACGATATTATCGAGATATGGTACTCAGAACGTGTATAAGTTATCTATATGGCGTATACATAGAATAGCTGTGAGAATAGATCTTCAGAGAAGAGGTATAGGGAGCTCAATGCTTAGAGAGATAGAGAATATTGCAAAAGAGAATAATGTAGACGTATTATCAGCATTATTCTCTAGAAATGAGGTGACACACTTCTGGCTAAGAAATGGATACATGATGTTCTACATCTCTCCAAGATATAATAAGGTTACAGGTGAACATAATATAGGAGTGCTGAAAATATTATCTGAAAAAGGTAGAAATATTCTAGTCCCTATACTACAGGACTTTAAGAGAAGACTTGTATTATCAGCATCAAGTATTTATAGAGAATTAGATTCAGAGATTCTCGCGGAAGGATTGAAAAGTCTCTCAGTAGTATCACCATTAAGATTATCATTATCATCCTTACAGGAACGAAGATTAAGAATATTTTTAGAAAACTTTGATAGGTATGATGTAGAATATGTACAGGATATTGTATATATGAAACTTATTGAGTACTTACTGAATAATGAGAAGATAAATATATCAGATCTCGATCTCGTAGTTCTAGTATGTAAGTTTCTTCAGGGAAAAAGTGTGAAAGATGTTGCTGCATCGATAAACACATGTGAAGATAGTGCAAAGATTATTGTTAAAAACGTTGTAAAGAGATTTCTAGCTCAGGTTACTGCTTGACGTACTTCTTTGCTTCTTCTACGTCTTCTTTAGGAAGCTCTCTATGACAGAACCACCAGTCATAGCATTCGTACTTTTTCAATCTCTCCTTAGCTTCGTCAACTGTCGATGCTGGTGGTACTATTGCTCTATCCTTAACAAGCTCATTGTTTGGCCAGTTTGCTGGTAGTGCTACACCATGTTTTGTAGCTACCTGTAACGCCTTGAGTAGTCTAAGTATCTCATCAAGATTTCTACCGACTTCCTGAGGATAGTAGAGTACTGCTCTTATGATTCCGTCAGGATCTACTATGAATACTGCTCTCACAGTATGTGTTGAAGACTGTGCATGAAGCATCCCAAGTCTTGAAGCAACTTCTCCTCTAGGATCTGCTATTATTGGAAACGGTATCTCAACTCCAAGTTTCTCTTTTATCCACTCCATCCATTTTATATGACTGAACACGCTATCTACGCTGAGACCTATGAGCTCCGTGTTCAGTTTCTTGAACTCTTCATACCTTTTTGCGAATGCTACGAATTCCGTTGTACATACTGGTGTAAAATCTGCTGGATGACTAAAAAGTATGAACCATCTTCCTCTAAAGTGATCTGGAAGCTTCATCTTTCCGTGAGTAGTAACTACCTCCATCTCTGGGAACCTCTCTCCTATAGATGGTGCCTGCATTGGCATGATCTTATAGACTTCTGAAAGTTTATAAATCTATCTCTTTTAAATTCCTAATAACAGATTTCGAAAAGCGATAAAATATGGTTAAGATATCGAATAAGCGCATGTTCGGGGTAAGGATTTAAGCTTGACATATGTCCATAATATAGGTATTGTGAAGTCAAAAGGCAGACCATATGCACCAAAGCTCTCAAGATATACGGGACTCATCGAGATCGTGCAAGGAATATTCATAGATAGAGAACTTTATAGATACCTGCTCAACTACTTCTCTGATAGAGAGATAGAGAAGATGTTCGTGAGCATAAGAAGACCAACATCTAGATACTACGTACGAGTCAACACGAGGAAAGTAGATCCATACGAGCTCTATAGGAGAATGATTGAGAGAGGATTGAAAGTTCACCTAGATGAGCATATTAGAGAAGCTATATGGTTCGAGGTTGAGGGACCGAACAAGATACCGTCAGCTCGAAAGATAGTAGTAGCAGACAAATATGCTTCAGAGAGCGTATACGTTGGAGCAAACCTATATGCTCCTGGAGTAGTAAAAGCAAGAGGAGTGAAGAAAGGAGACGAGGTCGTGATAATTGCACCAACAGGAGAAGAAGTTGCCTACGGTATCGCTGAGATGAGCGAAGATGAGATACGTAAGCTTAGAAGAGGACTTGCAGTGAGAGTACTGATCAGCAGATATCGTGTTCCATCACTTAGAGAACTTGAAGAGTACAAGCTAGGTCTAATATATGACCAGAGCATAGCTGCTCAATGGGTTGCACATATAGTTAACCCCTCCTATAATGAGGTAATAATAGATCTAAATTGTGCTCCAGGAGGAAAACTTACACATATATCACAATTATGCTCGTCAACGCATGTAATAGGTTTTGATAGAAGCTTTCCAAAGATAAGAGACACAGTTGAGAACGTTAGAAGACTCTCTCTAGAATCCACGACCGACGTTCTCCTACATGACTCGAGATATGTTGATATTGATTTTCCAAGACTTGTAGGAAAAGCTGATAAGGTTATAATAGATCCTCCTTGTACCAGCATAGGAGTACGTCCAAAACTCATAGATGTGAAGACCATGAGAGATGTCGAGGTAGCATCACGATATCAGGAACAGTTTCTAAGACCAGCATGTAAGCTACTTAAGAGAGGAGGAAGACTGGTGTATAGTACGTGCACTATAACGGTACTAGAGAACGAGAACATTGTGAAGAAGGCTGTTGAGATAGGTCTAGAGGTCGAGTACGTTGATGTACCATATGCTGAGCGTGGTAGAAGCGGTGACTGGATTGATTATTTTGTTGCAAGATTTCTACCTCATGTACATGATTTCTCTCCTGGATTCTTTATAGCTTCTCTCATCAAGAAACGATGATGATTATGAAGAACGAGGATGTTGTAAGAGAAGGTGACTGGATTCTTCTTCTAAGCGACAAGGTGAGGATAATAACTAGAGTTGAAAGAGGTAAGCAAATATGTACGATAAGAGGCATAGTTAAGCTAGATGACGTGATAGGACTACGCTACGGTTCTAAAGTTAGGACAAGTCTTGGACATGAGGTAACGATAACTAGGCCAAGAATAGATGAGATAATGCTTGAAAAATATGAGAGACCTACACAAGTGATTTATCCAAAAGATGCAGCATATATGATACTTAGAGGAGGAGTTGGACCAGGAAGCATAGTCGTAGAGTCAGGATGTGGAAGCGGGTTCATGACGACCTTCCTAGCATGGTATGTCAGACCTGACGGTAGAGTCATAAGTTATGATTGTAGAAGAGAATTCATAGAGATAGCTAGAAGAAACATATCTATGCTAGGATTAGACAAGTATGTAGAGTTCAGAGAACGAGACATAGTTAGAGAAGGCATAGATCTACCTGACAGCTATGCAGATGCTATCATACTTGACATGGGGAGGCCCTGGGACGTTCTTGAAGAAGCTTATAGAGTACTCAAGAGTGGTAAGACTCTGACCATATATGTTCCAAGCATACTACAGGTCGAGAGAGTACTACGTAAGTACAGGTCCACAGGTTTCGAAGATCCTGAAGTTGTAGAGATTCTTCAGAGAAGATGGAAACCTAGTCCAGATGAGCTTAGACCGGACACATGGATGATAGCTCATACAGGGTTCATAGTGTTTCTAAGAAAACCATAACACGTATCTAACAGCGAGTAGCATCATGATAGGCTATATATATGGGATAGCTACACATGTAGATGATGATACCTCGCCTGAAGCATGGCAATGATAGGGAGAAGTGTGCTCGTATACATATGATAGCTATACGTACCGTGGACCGGCCTGGAGTACTTCAGACATGTGCACGCATACTTGCTGAGGCGGGAGTAAACATAGCATCATCACACGTGTTTCATAGAGAGGACACAGATAATAGAAAGGAAGCTCAGATAACGATCTTCGCAGAGAACTATACTCCAGCAGTTGTAGAGAGGTTAAGACAACAGGACTTTGTACTAGACGTACAAGTTTTCGAGCTTACCTGTGTAGACGTAGTACCTGACATAGTAATATTTCCAACATCTCTAATACAGGAAGCAATACGTGAGATAGCTCTCAACTATGGAGAACCTGTTGCAGCATCAATATTCTTTCGCTTAGGATACATGTATGGTCAGTGCTTAGCACAGCACTATATAGAGGCTCTACGACATATATCTAACATTGAGCTCAGACTTACAGCTCTGTTGAACATATTAAAGTCTCTTAACTTACTTAAAGACTACAAGATAGCAGCCATAGATGACAAGGTAATACTACGTATAAGAGAACCTGTAGAGATGAGAAATAGATGTCTAGAGAAGTGCTACTTCACGAAGGGCCTACTTGCTGGTCTACTTGAGAAGCTTCTCCCAGGTTCTCAGATTGTTTCAGAATCCACGCTCTGCCCTACGAGAGAGTATGAGGTTACTATCTCGTTATTACCTGTCTCTTAAGCATTTCTCGGTAACGTAATCTCTCATGATAACGTTATAGGATTTAATAATCATAGCTTGATATCACTATAAGGCATCAGCATGGGGGTTAACGAGAAGATGCCGCAGACCCTACTCATAATGGGTAAGATCAGGCCAGGCCAGCTTGACAGACTCATGGATACCGTAGTCTCCATAATACGTGATGGCAAGGGAGAACCAACTCTCATTCGCGTACAGGACAGCGAGATAGGTCTCGCAGTCAAGTGTAGTCCAGAGCAGCGAGGTAGAATAGTGGGCCTAGCTAGGAGAGGTCTCGAAGCTTGTAGAGTACTAGTAGACCGCTCAAGAAGTTACATAACCTTAAGTAGTGATTCTCTAGGAAAGGCATTAGACGACATACTTAGATGCGGAGGGTCAGAATTCATGCTTCCATTCTTGTTTAGGCTAGGACATGTCTATGGTAGAGAGCTCGTAGATCTTCTAGAGCTAAGTGAGGAGCATCTAACAGAGAAGCTAATAACATCTTTAGAGTATCTCAAGCTTGCAGGCTTTTTCAGAAGATTCTCAGTACTTCACGTGAGTGCTAACAGGATCGAGGTTGCCGTAGAGATGGAACTGAAGACTCCACTAATACATTTCCTCAGAGGAGTCCTAAGTGGCCTTGTAAGCAAGATATTTGGAAGATCATTTACCTGTACATCACATGCTAAGAGTGAGAACGTCATACTTTTCGAGATAATACCCTACAAGTAGTTAGACTTTTCTGATCACTACTCTTCTACGTGTAAGCTCTTTAAGCCACTTTTCAAGAACGTCAAGCCTCGAACCTGACGTGACGTGTACTTCCACTATCCTATCTCTGACCATGGTTTTAGATATCTTGAATCCAAGCTCTGAACATAGCTCAGATATGTCTCTCTCATCTACGTGAGGTATCTTATCAGGATAGCCGCATGGGCCCCAATCACATGCTACGCATCCCAGTCCTGCGGCCTCAATGTTTGCTCCACATGCTGCCTCATATACTCTCAGACCAAGTCTCTCAGCGAGTTTTGCAATATTTCTCTTAAGATCATGGCCAACTATGGGATATTGTTCTTTATCTGATAGCTTCCTAACTCTTCTTGATAGGTCTACACCAACTTTGAGTAGGTTCTTAAATATTCTTCTTGTGACTCTCAATGTTCCAAGTACTACTGTTCTTATTCCAACATCCTTAGCTATTGAGAGTATCTCTTCAGCATCTCTATCTGTGAAACCTGGTATTATCGGTCTCATGAATAGTGATACATGTATGTTCTTGTTTATCAGTTTTCTACAAGATTCAAATCTCTCGTATGGGTCTGGTGCTAGAGGTTCAAGTTTTCTGAAGTCTCGTAACGCTATTATTGTTACTAGAAAGCTTATGTGAGGACAGTATCTACTTATCTTCTCTATAGTTTCATCATCTATATTCATCTTAGTACTTATCTGTGTAGGATTCTTTATCATTCCGAAGACTCTTATGTATTCTAAAGTTCTATCTCTAGTCTCAGGTAGAAAAGGCTCAGATACTGCCCCCATAGCTATCATTGTTCCCCCTCTCCCAGGAGCAAAGTATGGATTTATAGCAAGTGCGTAAAGCATCTCTAGGCCTGTCAGTGGGTATGGTGTTACTGTTCTTGGAAAACCCATATCATATATGTAGCAGTATACGCAACATAGTGAACAGCCTATTCCAGTATGAACAGTCATTCCACATGGGCGAGGAGGTCTTCTAGAATGGTGATCTTCTCTAGCCTTCTTCTTAGATTCTTCACTAAGCTTGTCTTCTAGCTCCTGTATGAGTCTTCTCTTAAGATATACATAGTCTACAAGCTTCATGAATATTCTACACGTAGCTTGATATGGATTTTCCAGGATGTCTTCTTAACCACTCGTCTACAGGTATGCAGAATCTTCTCTCGATGTTTGGTCTATGGAAGTTGTTATATGTACAGAATGGCATTATTCTGCAGTCTGGAGTAGCGTAATGTATTGTGCATCTTCTCACTCTCTCTATGTCATAGTTCATGCAGTCCATGAAGTGCATTATTCCTAGTCCAACTACGTTAAACATTAGCTGACCTAGCGAGTCATAGTCTCTTCTTATCACTACGTTAAGTATGAGGTCTCGTACAAGTTTATGTCTAACATATTTTACAAGTTTTAGAAGCTTTGTCTTGGCAATGCTTCTCCATACTCCACCCTTGCTTGCTGTCTTATAGATGTCCCAGCATAGTCTCTCGAACTCGTCTACGTCTACGATACGTGTTATAGGTATAGGCTTCTTCTGATCTGGGTCATAGTATATGAATGCTGATGCACCACAGACTGGGTTATTAGTGAACTCTGGTTTTACTTCTCCTGTAAGTGCCTCGATAGCTCTTGCAAGTGCTACAGGCCAGTTTACTGGTCTCCAGTCCCATCTGCTTATCATTCCGTTCGTCTGTTTTTCAATTTCTATTATCACGTCAGGTATAGTTATCCTCATCTTTCTCAGCTCATTCTGCGTATATAGTCTGGCCATTCCCGCAAATGCTACTGGCTGAATGTTCACCCATCTAACAACATCTCTATTCTCTATAGCGAACTCTACTATCTTTCCTAGATCCCTATCATTGTACCCTTTTATCGCTGTCACTACTAGTACGACCGATCTATGACCTATCTTTCTAGCATTCTCTACAACTCTTATCCTGATGTTCACGTATGCCTTAGGATCGTACCTCCTGTAGTTCCATATGAGAGTGTTTCCTGGATCAACAGTATCACATTGAAGATAGACTGTGGACATTCCCGCCTCTAGGAGCTTCTTATAGTATGAGAGATCGAATGCTAGTCTAACACCATTGGTGTTGACCTCAACGTGTCTGAAGCCTCTCTCCTTGGCAAGTTTGACGAGCTCGGGAAGATCGTTTCTCAGTGTTGGTTCACCACCTGAGTACTGTAATGCGTTTGGTGCCCAAGGTCTCTCATTTCTTAACGTTCTCAACATCTTGTCAATAGTCTCTATGTCAGGCTCATACACGTACTCTAAGCTTGTCTTTATATCAGCGAAACATATTGGACATCTCATATTGCATCTGTTTGTCACGTCTATTATTGCTAGGATCGTACAGGATCTATGCATTGGACATAGGCCACATGCGAATGGGCATAGTCCGCTTCTTCTCACGTGTTCCCAGTCGACGTTGGGATTTTCAACTCCCTTACCTATGTACTCTGGTCGATCCCACTGGATGTAGTAGTAGTACATCTCGGCATCTCCCCAGTACAGGTCTAGAAACATCCCATGCTCGGGGCAGGACTTCTTTATCCATATAGCACCATCATGCTCGTAGACTACTGCCTCAACTATGCGCTTACAGACAGGACATACGCTATGTGTTCTTTTTACAACTCTAGAATCATGTGGAAGATCGTACTTCTCTTTAAAATACTTCTGAAGTCTCTCATTACGTATGACCTGTAGATAACGCTCAGGAAGATTAAATTTCGAAATATCCACAAGACGAGACTCAGATCTGAGAGCCTCCATTCGATCATAAGTTAAGTATATTATTCTAAACTGTTACCTAGCTTCACCAGTCTAAGATACATTAACCTTACTAACATAGTCTACATATCTTCTCCACAGGCTCATCTCGGAGAGACCAGTAGAGACGTGAGACCAGGGCTTAACGTCATCAATAGTGTAGTCTCTATGCACATATTTTTTAAACATCTCACCACATCTCTTAAGTATGCTCTTCCAGAACGCTCTAGATAAGACATTTCCATCTCTCCTAGCAGCATCAATGATTATGCTACACACATCTCTATCTCCTAGAGATAACAACATCTGAGCATATGCAAGATAGACATCGTAACTGCTATGACGAACCTTCACATTATCTAGAAGATATCTCAGTCTTCGATCAGCCTCCTCAATATTGAGAGGTGAAGCATATTGAAGAGGAACATGTGGTTTTCTTACCCAAGGATTAACACTAACATATACATTTTCTCCTCCAAATAAGTCACATATCTTTCTCACGAGAGCAATACAAGCATCAATATCTCTCTTAGTCTCTCCAGGAAGACCAACTATGAAGTAGAGCTTCACATGATCTATACCTACCTCCTTAGCAATCTTACATATCTCTAACACATCTTCATCAGAGAATTTCTTATTAACATTATATCTAATTCTTTCACTAGTCTCAGGAGCTATCGTGAGAACTTTCTGACCTGTCCTGACAATGAGCTCAAGATCTTCTCTATCTAGTACGTCAACTCTCATTGATGGAAGACTAATACTAACCTTGAAGTCCTCTAGCAGAGTACTGACGATTCTACGAAAATCAGGATGAGACTGAGCTGCAAGACCTAGAATAACTATCTTATCTACATGAGACTCCTCTAGACCTGTCTCTACGATCTCTATAACTCTCTCATAGCTTCTGAATCTGAAAGGAAACTGTATATGAGACTCAACACAGAAATGACATAGAAACGGGCATCCTCTACAGATCTCTAGAAAGAATGCTCTACCAAATATTGGCGTATACTCAGGAGGAGCCTCTAGAGTAACTATCTGACGAGTAGGATAAGGAGAGGCGTCTAGGTTCCTCACCTTAGCGATCTCTACATCATATTTACCGAGAGAAGGCACGTATATACCATCAACATCGGCAAGATCATCAACATTCTTCAAAGAACATAATTTCTCAACAAGATCGTGAATAGTGTCCTCGATCTCTCCTAAAAAGACAGCATCCACAATATTAGCTACTGGTTCAGGATTAGCAGACACGGTAGGTCCTCCAATAATTACTAAAGGTCTTTTCTCAATTCTTCTCTCACGAAGTGCAGGAACACCACTTCTCTCAAGCATTCTAACTACATTAACATAATCAAGCTCATAATGAACAGAAAATAATATTATATCAAAATTCTTAAGAGGAGTACCTGTCTCAACACTTCTATACGGACCTTCACCCTCCATGAATACCCTCTCAGCATATACATGATCAAAAGAGTTTAATAAAAAATAGAGAAGATGAATACTAAGAGAAGACATGCCAACCATGTAGGTAGACGGATAAGCAATAGCTATCCTAATAATACCCCTCCTAACACGTTTACGAACAACATTCTCCTCAACTATTTCTACTTTCTTTATACACCTCATATACTCGAGTGCTCATATAATAACGTACAGGAGACTTATTAACCTTGTTTCAGAGTGAACCATAAACATAAATTAGGAACAAGTACATAGACGTAGCAGATGACGAATAGATCAATAACTGATAGGTGATGAAGGGTCCAAGCACTGACATTATAGAATATTAGAATGATGGGCCTCGGGTCCCAGCACCGCCGTTTCCCGGGGCCTCTCGGACCCCAGTACTGCGGTCGGCGTTGGGGTGTTTCACTTCCGGGT
>JAADCU010000103.1 GCA_013154355.1 Thermoproteota archaeon
ATAGTAGGAACTAATCCTACAGGAGACTTTGCTGGACATGCAAATGATATAGCTACATATTCTTCAAGCACAACTTCGTGGACATTTACAACCCCTGATAGAGGTGCTGTAGCAAAAGTATCTAACTTAAGTAAGTCTGTATTCTTTACTGGGTTAGTATGGGTTGATTATGATCCATTCAGTTCAATCTTTAGTCCAGCAACTGTTGATGATACTCCATACAAACAATTAGGTGAAGGTGGTGAAGGAAGCTTATTTGATTCTAATGGTAATATAGATCCTGATACTGCCAATGAGATCTTGACTAGAGCATTCCTTGGTGACATTACTGATGATGTTGTTAATACAACTAACCTTTACTTTGGATTAGTATGGGATGCAGGATATCCTGATCCAGTTAAAGATGCTATAGTTCAGTTAGCATCTGATATTAGACAAGATTGTGTTGCCTTAGTAGATAATGGCGACAATGCAACTATGGAAGATGAGATCACTGCTAGAACAACTAAGCATACATATGATACATATTACGCAGCCATTTACACAACATATACTTATGTCTATGATGAATATAGCGGAACATATATATGGGTATCTCCACTCTACCACCTGGCTAGTGTAATTGGTGGTGAAACATATCCATGGTTTGCTCCTGCTGGTGAAACTAATGCAACCCTTACAGGCATACATGGAACTAGATATAATATACCTAACGTTAACTGGAGAGATCAATTCACCATTAATCAGCTTAACCCTATAATCAAATTTAGTTGGGGCTATACTATTTGGGGTGATTATACATCTCAAAGATATGCATCCAAGATGCAACTACTTCCAGTTGTCAGAATGGTTCTTTATACTGCTCATGCTCTTAAGAATTACTGTGAAAGCTATGTCTTGTCTGATCAGAATGATGCTATGACTTGGGATAGTATTAGGTCTGAAGTATCCTTATTCTTATCAAGACTTAAGACTCTTAGAGCAATCAGTAGCTTCAATGTTGATGTTGGAGCAACTGACTATGAGATGAAGACAAATCAGTGTCATGTTAATGTAGAGTTGGTACCAGTGGCTCCATTACATATTATTAACCTCAATTTCTTCATTAATGGATAGGGATGATACCAAAACTAGCTATTATAGTTCCGACTGTTCAATCGCGTTTGGATTTGTTGAATCGTTGCTTAACTTCACTACTAGCCTTTGCAGATGAACCAGTAACGCTAATTGTTCAGTCAAAGGCTGGATCATTCGCTCAACAATGTAACTACGGGGCCTATTCTACTGCTACGGCAGTAGAATGGCTCCTTTTTGTTAACGACGATGTAGTTATTAAGTCAAAGTATCTAGTACATCTCTATAACGTAGCTACATTGTATGGAGCGGATGTAATAGGTGCAAAGCTCTTATATCCCGACGATACTATTCAACATATAGGTGTATACTTCAGCCATAAAGAATTCCTACCATATCATCCATTCTTGAAACATCCCCAACCTGAAGCTCCTAATGTAGATGGTGAAGTTCCAGCTGTTACAGGTGCCTTCTTAATGATAAAGAAGAAGCTGTTTACTACAATAGGTGGCTTCGATACTAAATTCGAGAATGGATTTGAAGATGTTGACTTATGCTTAAGGTGTAGGGAGGCTGGAGCAAAGATAGCAATAGCAACTGCACCTATCATCTATCACTATGAAAAGCAAAGTCGTGGTAGTAATGATGCTAAGTTTAGACAGAACTTAGCATTGCTAAAGAGCAAGTGGCCTGCAAGTAAAGTTAAGCTAATATTACAGAAACATCAACTTCTGTATACGATTCACAATACACTACCAAAATCACTAAGTCCATATTCCGTTGCACATCCGAACAAAAATGATAATACTAAGGACATGGTAAAAGACAAGCCTAAGAAAGATGATATCGAAATAGAAGAAGACGAAAGTAAATGGCCATATAATCCGACAGTAAATGATACCACATCTCCATCTCTAAAGATATTGATTCATGTTCCCATTGGTATATTAGATCAAGAATGCATGCAAACTGTAATGAATCTTAATCATGGTCATCATTTTGTAGATTATCTCATTACTATAGGCAATCCTATTCCAGCCAATTATGATGATAATGGCAAAGAAGCTAATATCCAAACCTTATACGAAAATGTAAAGTATAAGTTTGGTAAGGCTGTTCAGTATGCTTTAGATAATGACTTTGATTATATTCTAAACATTGAACATGATATGATAGTTAAGCCTGATAGTATGTTAGAGATTCTCAAATATGCTAATCCTAGGGGATTAGTGTCAGGTCTATATAGATGTAGACCTACTAAGAACTCTAGACAACCGTTGGCGTTTACAATACCACATCCAAAGTATCCTAACAGAAGCAAGTTCTTGCCTATTAAAGAGGTTAAGAACAAAGACATTATTACACCTTTAAGAAATATTTGTTATGGCTTTACTCTTATTGGAAGAGAAGTTTTTGAAAATCATGTTTTAGATGGATGTGATGGTAAGTTCTCATCATATTGTTATAAGAACAAAATACCAATGGCAGTATGTCCTAAAGTTGTTTTAGGCCATAAGGATAGAGATGGAGTTATTATATGGCCCTAAATCCTGCTTTTAAGAAACATGTTGTTATAGTTACAGGGTGTCATAGATCAGGAACATCTGTAACTGCTTATATCTTACAACAGCTAGGAATTCAACTAGGAACTAATCTATTAAAGGGTCCTGAATTTTCCAATCCCGATGGACATTTTGAAGATCTTGACCTTATGCAGATTCATGATAAGGTAATGCTAGAGAATCATATGCTCTGGCATAATATAATGAAATGCTTTACTATTGATAGGGTCAAGGATCTGTCTAGGTCATTAGATAATCATCGATATTGGTATGTGCTTTATAAACAGAAACTTGAGAAGTATAATAATATTGATACATGTTTTGGTTACAAGGATCCTAGACTTAGCATAATGCTTGATATTGTTTGCAAGAAACTCAAACAAGATGGATATATTCCAGTTGTATTCTTATGCTGGAGAAACTGTCATGATATTGCTCAGTCTCTCATAAAGAGAGATCACTTTACTATAGAGAAGGCTATGAATGTAGCTACATCTTATCAATTTATATTAGGCTCTACTATGGTACCATTCTTAGAGCATCATAATATAGAGTATCTTAATATAACATTTGAGAGATTAGTTACTAGACCTGCTCATATAGTAAAGGAAATTGCATCATTTGTGCAGTCAGTAATTGGTCTACATATAAGACCAATATCAATACAAAAGGCCATTGAAGTAGTTAGAGTAAGGCCTGCAATATAATAGAGGAGGAGACATATGTCGTTTTGGTCCAATCTTAAAACATTCTTTACTGTAGATTTGCATGAAGTCATTACTGATGCTCTTAACCTTGGACGTAAGGTTGAAGACAAGATAGAGGTTAAGTTCAGAAAGTTTGAACAAGACCTTGATCTTGTCAAGAAAGAGCTAGAGGAGGAGTTAGCACCTGTTAAAGAGGATCTTGACAAGGTAGGGGATAAGTTAGTATCCTTATCTGAAAAGATTATGGATGATGTTGAGAACAAGATCAAAGCTCTCAAATCTGATGTTGATACTGAAATCACTGTAATCAAAGGTCAGCTTAAGACTAGAGTTAGTGAATTAAGATCAGATATCGACAATCTTTCAAGCAACGTCAAATCACTAACAGAGTCATTTGAATCTAGAGTAGAAGCTATTATCAAGAAAGATCTTGAAAACTATAAGCCAGTTGTTGAGGCAGTAGTCAAAGTTGCTGTAGAAGAGCTTAAGGCTAAGATTGATGCTATTGATGAAATAGTTCAAGCTCTTAACGAGACAATAAATAAAGGAAACAAAAATTCAAAGAAAGGAAAAAAATAGTCGGGATATCCAGTCCCGGCTATATTGGGTAGCTATGGTATCTATCCATTTAACTGCTCCTGATCTAATTTCCATAGCTCATGCCATGGAACTTGATCAGGTTTTAATTGTCCAAACTCCACTGCCATCTTCGCTACGAAGCAGTGGAGTAGCCCATACTGATTTGCTACATTGTATATGTCGTCAATAGTGCGTATAGTTTGTATAAGTTTGTAGATTAAATATGCCATGATCCACCTCCTATTTTATATATAATATATCTAGCTTTAGGTAGGTGGAATAATACTATAGAAGAAGGAGTTTGATATGTTAGATGTTATTGATTTAGGCTATCCTGAAGCAACTTGTCATTTACCGTTGCTTAATGCCGAGTGTACTGTTAGGTGTTTTACTGTTGGTGAAACTACATCACTCAGAACCAGCAATACTTTTGGCGTTACATTAATAAATAACATTAACGAAACAATCTATAATTGTATTCAACAGAAACCTGACGACTTGTTTGATGACTATAATAAGTTCAGGAAAGTATTACCAACAAAGGATAGGGATGCTTTATTGTATTCTATCCTAGAAGCATCTGATGAGCTTAAACAAGTCATTCCTATGACATGTCCTAATTGTAGTAACACTCAAGAACTTGAAGTTAACTTACAAGATTGTTTCGATGCTGTACTGTATGATGGAGAGCCTGGTGGTATCCTTAATGAAGAAGAAGTCTATACTTTCGAAACACCTAAGGTCATTATCAATGTTACACTTAAGGTCCCTACTCTTGATAGAGAAAGAAGAGTATTAATGGCAGTGAAAAATATTCAGGCAGTTGATCCATTACTATTATCCAGTCTCTATACTATTCATAAGATTAACTTTGTCGATAAAAGAGACAATAAGGATCTTGGTACTATCGATGCTAACAATTTTGAGTCATTACAAATATTCCTTAGAAGACTTAAGCTCAAACAACTCAAAGATATAGATAATCATTATGTAGAGACTCTTGGTAGATATGGCCTGTCACTTAAATTCAGCTATGTATGTAATAGATGTAACCAAGTCAATAATGACATTCCATTAGACCTTATCCAGTTCTTTTTTCAGGCCATTGTCTAGTAAGGAAGAATTTAAAGCAATAGTTGATGATAGGGTTCAATTATATGGACTATTAATGACGGCATTAGGACAAGACTATGAAAGTATTGTCAAGATGCCAGAATTCATTGCTATAAAGTTACTAGACTGGAAAATCAAACAAGATCAAGAACTAGCAAAGAAGATGGAGGAGCAAGGTAAATAGCGACGGCTTAACAATTTTGTAGTTCAACATATATTAAAAATGTCCTTACAATCTGCCGCATTTGATCCACTTAAAGTCTTTAGTAGACGAGACCAAGTCTATACATCATCTAATAGATTAGGTCCTAATGGTGACTTTGAGAGGATAGTTGACGAGGATGTAGTTGTTACTACTTGTGCTAATATACTAGGTACCAAACGTGGTCGTAGATTAATGGATTGTAGTTTTGGTACTGACTTAGTTAAATATTGCTTTAGACCTCTTGATGAAGTTACTATTGATGATATCAGAGAGGAAATTATTAACAGTATAGGAATGCAAGAAGAAAGAGCTGAAATAAACAAGATCGAAATTTCCAAGACTATTGATAATGGTCTTGCTATAAAAATACTACTATCCATATCAGGGGTACCTAAGTCTTTACATTTTGTTGTATCTCCTGACGCATTTGCTGTTATTGCATAGGATCTATAACTATGGGACTAATACAAAGGATTAATTCACTTCAGAAGAAGGTTCAAAACTATAATAAGAAGATAGCTGATCTTAATAAACGTCTTAACAAAGAGAAGTCAGCATATGCTAAGGCTATTATAAAGATCAAGTTATGGGGCTATAGAGCCTTGACTGGTATCTTAAACAGAGTGTTAAGTGGACTTAGGAGCTTAGTTGGTAAGTACAATGAAGTCAAGTCTAAGAAGGAGATGGCTGAAAAGACTAAGTCCATAGAGGAAAGGAAGAAAGCACAAGAAGAGGCTCAGGAAGTTACTGCAGCCTTTCATAAGATAATAAACTGGGGTAAAGCTCAGGCTGGTAAAGTCAAAGAAACTATGGCTACTAAGATATCCCAGGTAACTAATAGGATGAAATCAGCTGGTGGTGGTCTAGCTGAGAAGGCTAAAGGATTTCTCAGAAGGGGTGCTAAGACTGCTGAAGAAGTAGCTAAGAAAGCGGAAAAGGTCCATGCCTAATATAGAATCAATTGCTGCAAAATGGCACAAGCGTGCTGATTGGGCTGCTAAGAAAGCTCAAACTTGGACAGAGAAAGCTGCTAATCATACCAAGGCTGGTGAAACGATTAGGGCTAAGTTATGTACAGCAGTAGCTGCTTTATATAAGAAACTAGAAGCCATTGCTAAAGCTGTTTCTAATAAATTAGATACTTACGTTGCTAAATATAAGGAAGCGAAAGCTAAAGCAGCTCAAGAAAAGGAAAAGGCTAAACAACTCAAGGAAGAGGCAAAGCAAAAGAAACAACAAGCCAAACAAGAGGCTAAGAATGCCAATAAGGAACAAGCTGCTAATATTGAAAAGCAAGCTGATGAAGTTACTGATAATATAATTAAACAAGCTGATGCTCACCTAGCAGATGTTAAGAAGATGAATGACGATCTTGATTTTATAATCAAGAAAGTTGAAAACATGGACGAAATGAGTGAACAAGATTGGGATGAAGTCAATAAACGACTTGACAATATGATACATGAAACCCAAATACCTAACAGGGGCGAAATAGCCAATGTTGTTGGTAAAGCCCTAAAGGAAGGTAAACGACTCGAATTATAGGAGGAATATAATAATGGCATCTACCACAGAAAAGGTTGCAAAACAAGCCGATAAAGACATTAAGAAATGGATGAGCAAAGCCGGATGGGCTGCAAAGAAAGCTAAGTCTTGGAATGAGAAGGCTATAAAAGCGTCTAAGGAAAAGGGAGTCTTAGCTAGCATTAAAGCTAAGTTCTATAAATTTGCTTCTAAGACAATGATGCTTATAGTAAAGATTTGTCGTAAGACATTGAATGGAATTAAAGCTCTTTGGAATAAGATGAAGAGCATTGGTAAGAAGGCTGATGAAGCTAAACAAGAGGCTAAGAAGACAAAGAAAACAGTTAAAGATCTTGAAGATGCAATTAAGAAAGCAAAGAGCGCAGAAAAAGCGGAACAATTAGGAGCAAAAATTGCAAAGCTTATCAGTAAGCGTAATGAATTAGTTGCTAAATATAAATCATTAGCACTACAACATGCAGATTATATGAAGCAGCTTCGTCTTGCAAACCAAGAAAGACTAAAACTTTCTAAGGCTGCTGAGGAGGAGATTCGCAGCCATCTTAAAGAGATTGAAGCTGCTCAGAAAGATCTCAGGGTAAAGATCAAGCAAATTACCAAGCAAATTAGACATGCATAACATACCTGAAATATAGGAGGAAATATAGATGGCTAATATAAATGCAGTAAAAAGACAGGCTCAAAGGGAGCTTGAAGAGTGGGCAAAAAAGGCTGGATGGGCTTCTAAGAAAGCTAGAGCTTGGCTAGAGAAAGCTAAAAAAGCTGAAGCCAAAGGTGGAACTATAGGTAAGCTTAAGGCAGGGTTCTATAACTTTGCTGCTAAGATAATGAAAGGCATCTTCTCTATATGTTCCAGAACAAAGAGTAAGCTTGCTGAAATCTGGAACAAGATTCTCAGTCTCTTCTCTAAGCAGAAGAAGATTGATGAAATGATCAAAAAGGTCGAGCAGAAGAAACAGACCCTTACTCATGGTGAAGCTCGTAGCGTTGAGCAGGAAATGGTTCAGCTCAAGAAAAAGAAGAAACAGCTTCTCCAACAACTTAAAGATGCTAAAGCTGGTAAGATCAAACTTACCAAAGAGGCTGAGGAAGCTATTAAAGCAGAAATTGCAAAGATTGATGCTCGTGGAAAGCAATTAGCTAACATGCTAAGAAAGAATATGGCTAGACGTACTATGGGAATGTAGATATGCGACCAAAACGGTTCTTAATCCACCTTGCCAAGATGAGAGATCAAGCTCAGGTCTATATCGGCAAGGCTAATATTTATGCTAAGAAAGCAGAACAAGCTGCAGAAGGCGCTGAAGTAAGAAAGTACAAACTCAAAGCTAATTACTATAAAGCTCTTGCTAAGATGGTTAATGCCTATCATAGATCTGCTATAGTTATCTACAGGCAGATGATGGCTATTAAATCTAGAATTAGCTTATTGCTTAATAGACTTAGAGGATATAGAGGTAAGAATCTTAATAAGAAAGCTAGAGTAAATCTTATTAAGAAAATTAATCAACTTAAGAAAGTGTATAGATCAAAGGAGCAAGAGCTTAGAGAGCTTCAAGATGAGCTCAGGAAACGTAAACATATTTCCTACAAGACTTATCAAATGAAACTAAAGCAAATATTAAAGGATGCTGGTCTATTAGAAAAAGGTAAAGCATTCTTTAAGGGTACTAACATCAGAGGCGCCTGATGCAGCAATATAGTAGGTATTTCGAATACCTCAAATCTTACATAAGGCTAGTATATCAATACTATTCCAAGGATGGATCTGCTAGCCTTA
>JAADCU010000061.1 GCA_013154355.1 Thermoproteota archaeon
AGATAATGCCTGCAATAAAGAACGCAATATTTGCTGGACTACTAGCTGGAAAGCCAACACTACTAGAGCCAATACTCCTAATAGAAGCAAAGACAACACCTGAAAACATTGGAGCAATAATCAGCGTCATAACTAAGCACAGAGGAAAGATACTGGACATGATTCAGGGAGAGTACATGGTGACGATAAAGGGAGAGATACCAGTAATAGAATCATTCACGTTAAGCGACGAGCTGAGAAGTGCTGCAAGCGGCAAAGTATTCTGGAGTCTACAGTTCTATAGATGGGCACCTGTACCTGAGGCAATGCTCATGGACATGATAATGAAGATAAGAGAGAGAAAGGGACTACCAAAAGAGATACCTAAGCCAGAGGACTTCTGTCCACCATACTAAAACTATCTTACACCAATACAAGCTCTATATCTCTCGTATATTCTTCTACAATCATCATATCCTAACTTATTAACAAAATCTAGAACCCTATACTCATCAATAATGTGAGGATACTTCAACGTATCTGTAGGCTTAAGCTCACTCTTAGTTATCAATAACGTATAAACTACTGAGCGAGCAGCAAGAAGTCTACAATAGTCATAATTAAACGGTCTTGCCTCTAGAAAGATCCTAGTAAGAATATTGCCAGGATGTTGTGGAAAGACTATATTAAGCCTTCTAGCAATTATTTCTTTAATATCAACTACATGTACAGAAACATCACATAATTTCTCTAAGAACTCAGGTAGACATGTATGTATTGTACCTGCCTCTACAAGATATCTCTTATCTAGACCATACTGGTGAACTATATCTTTAATCTTAAACGAACGTACTAGGTCTCTAACAAGTATTCTATATGCATCAAATTTTGCAAATTTTATAATACTATCAATAACATCTTCAAACGATCTAGAGAGTATGTTCTCATAATACTCAACGAGATACTTACTTACAAGACCTTCTACTCCATGGACAAACTTTATCATTAAATCATTATCAATAACCTTATTAATAACTTTGAGCTCTATAAAATGAAACATGTCTACAAGACTTGTTAAATATGGTTCAACCTGTAGAACAGTCTTACCATTCTCCTTAATGATCTTCTTTATAATATTGTACTGCTCTTTAAGATACTCTGAAAACTCTGAGTACAGATATTCTACTAGAAAATCTATATCTATCTCATTATTTTTCAATATTGTTAAAAGCGATATGTCAGGCTCTTCAAGTATTATTATATCATAATTTTTTGATATATTGTAAAATTCTTGAAGATATTCTATCCTATGTTCTAGAAACGTCACTACTAGAGACATGGATAGATAACTTTTCAAGATTCTAAAAAGATATCAAGAGAATACAAATAGTCTAGAAGGAGGATAGCAATGTTGAACATACTACCTGCTCTAACAACCTGTCTAATATGGTCTTTGAGCATAGTTCTTTATAAGAAATTCTCAAGAGATATACCTGTGATAATAATCAACATATTTAGACTACTTAGCGCATCAACAGTGCTAGCCGTGTTATGTCTTATATTAAGATTCACATTATGGAATATCGGTATCATTTATGCTGCTTTAAGCGGTATACTTGCATTATCTGTAGGTGATACAGCGTATATATACAGTTCTTCCATTATTGGTGTATCTACTGCAGCACCCATAGCATATCTATATGTCATACTTGTACAGTTTCTGGCTATAATGTATGGAGAGACCATTACAGTAGGCAAGATTGTTGCAGCGTTTTTAGCAGTACTAAGCATATTTCTGATAACTAGCGTCAAGAATAGAGAAGCAGTGTCTAGAAGAAGGATAGCAGGTATAGTACTAGCCTTAGTCACGTGTCTTGCATGGAGTTTTGGACAGGTAGTACTTAAACCAGCGACATATTTTCTAAATCCTCTTGAGATAACCTTCATAAGATCTCTAGCAGGTCTAGTAACATTATCAATACTATACCCATCATTGCCTATGAAATTAAAATATAGTAATCATATAAAAGAAGGCATCCCTCCTAAGGTTATACTATACATATCTCTGATAGGTGCACTTGATCTAGCATTAGGATCATACCTCTTCGTTTACTCTATAGCAAGTATAGGAGTAGACTATACAGTGATAATAACAGGAACAATACCTGTTTTTGCTCAACTATTCGCAAATATTGTAGAAAAAGAGAGGCTCACACTAAGACACGTGCTCTCTAGCATTCTTGTAACATTGGGAATAATCATAGTGACATTGTGCTGATCTTGGTGCGGGGGGTGGGATTTGAACCCACGCAGGCCTACGCCAGCGGATCTTGAGTCCTTAGGGGTAGGGGGTTCTCCCCCTACTGCCCCCTTTGGCCAGGCTCGGGCACCCCCGCCTGCTGTTTAAAAGCATTATGCTATTTTTATAAATTTTTCTCTACTGGTTACAGTTTCTAGATAACCGTTGCATGTTTTATTTATGATGAAGCAGCATGTAATATGTGAAGAAGGACGTAACCATAGTTATTGGACTGATAGTTATCATATGTGTGTTTTTCATATCGTTTTTATATGTTATTCCTCATATTAACAGAGCCTCCTCTAACAGTACTGTTGCTAAAGTTCCAAGAAGTGTGAAAGTGGTAGTATTTAAGAAGATGTTAGATAATATTATTCGAGAGAGATTTCATAATTATTTTGTGAGAATAGGCTATGAGAGAGATGTTTTCATAGGACATTTAGAGTCTAAGTTTAGTAGAAATAATAACACGTTTACTTTCATAGTTACTGTCTTTATAAGAGGTCTAGAGTACGGTTATGTTAAGAAGGAGAATTCTATAGTGGGTTATGGCCATGTTGATAATATTACTGTTCGTTATCTTGGAGTGAACTATGCTGATGGGAATGACGTACTTTCTAGAAAACTTATCGTGGAGCTTGATAATGCTACATTGCTCTACGTCTGGTCTAGAGGTTCCTCTAGATATTGTATAGATGGTCTTCTTATTATACGCTATTTCTCATCTACTCAGAACTATAATAATGTAACTAGGATTCATGTCTGCATGTCTGTTATTCCATTAAATATATCTAGACTCTATTTTTCAAATATTCTATACTTGACCGATCAGATAATTACAGAAAGGTTGGAGAGAATTGGTATACTACATATATTGCCTATGTTAGTATCGAACATCACCTATATTGGTAAGATGAGGATAGGTGGGGAGACATGTAATATGTATTCTATAAACAATATAGTGCATGTTTCAGATCTTTTAAGTAATAAGAGTATAATAATGTACGTGATTAGTAATGCAAGTAAAATGTTGAGGATTAATATAAATAGTAGAGATGTAGAGAACAAGCTTTCTCAGATAAGCGATATCATGGATATTATGGGAGTATCTACATGGTATTTTGAATCTACGTTCTGCATAAGTAATAACACGTTAATATATTTGACAGCTCATGTACATAATCTAGGTGAAGGTATTGTAAACATACGAGTTAAAGCAAGCATATACACGAAGGATTATAAGATCTATGAGAACTATATTGATAAGACGTTGTACGATACCGCAATAAGCATTCAGAAGAGTAGGAAATCTAAGATATCAGATATCTCACGATTATCAGCCTTATGGCTATGCTATATTTCCCTCACCGATCCTGTTTCTAGACTATTAACCTCACTAGTGTTTACGACTACTGAGATAGATATACTAGATATGTTAAATGCAGCAATATATCTTAAACATGAGGTAGCAACATCAGCATCAGCGACAAGTAATGGAACGATAAATACAGTAAACATATTAGTAAAGAATGTTGGTGTTGAACCGATATCATCTCTAACGATAGTAGTCTCTGGTAATAGGACTAGTAGGATAAAGATTAACTGTACAGTACCTGTCTCTCAGAACTCTACCATTAACATAACATGTGTGGGAGATCTTCCATGTAAGGTTACGGTTATTGGAAGTGGTAAGTGTACCTGTGAAGGGTCTCTACCTAATATTGCCTTCTCAAGAGCAGCCATATATCATGTTATAATACATGTAAGATTTCTCGACAATGTAGTTACTGTAAGCGAGATACCACTTGTAATTACTAGGCATGGTGAAGGAAGGTGATCTCTTGTTTTAAATAGATATCTATTGTAATTGTTTTGTTTTTCGAAACTTTGTTTTTCGAAAGAAGAGGAAAGTTTTTATATCTCTTAAAAGGTGAAATATATGATATCTATATGAGGAAGATAGTAGGTGTAGCGATAGGCATAGTCATTGCTATATGTGTGATAGTAGCTGGTCTACTATTATACATGCATAGTTCTACGAAGGGAAAGCTCTCCACTACGAGTAACGTACCTCAGAGCTCTGCCCCAAGTCTTGAAGCAATCATTACAAACAACATAGAGTCTATGGAGAAGACTCACTATGTTGAAATTAGTAGAGGAGTTTCAAAGATGTTAATATATGTATCAAAAGTGAACTCGAACCAGAGCTTTTTCATGAACATTACGCTTCTTATTAATGATGTGAAGGCTGGACTTATAAGAAACAGTAGCATGATAGTATACTATGGTCATGTTAACAACATAACTATGCTCATGAACGTTATGTCGAGCGAGGGTCATCATAGAATGTTAATGAAGATGCTTGACCTAGATTATCTATATATCATTAATCTAAGAAATAACTCCATGAAGTACTGTATCAAGGGTAAGATCATAATTATGTCTGGAACATATCATAACTCTACCATTATTAACAACTGTGTGACCATTCCTATGAAGCTAGCAAAGATGTACCAGTATACTAAGAGCATTGATCTAGCAATATTGAAGATTCTTTCACCAATATTATTTAGAAACGTGAAGTATCTTGGAGAGAGAAACTTCTATGGAGAGAAGTGCTACATGTATGAGCTTAGAAACACTATAGATATCGCAAAACTGATGACTAATAGGACTCTCATAAGCAGTATCGTGAAGTACATCTCTAAGATTATGCCTAACTCAACAAAGCCGATAAACATTGAGAAGATTATGAATATTGCTAGAAGATTAGCAATGATGCTAGCTATAACAGGTCTAGCAAGATGGAGCATATATTCAAGGTTCTGTATAACATCGACAGGATATACTCCATACCTGTATGCGAAAATTACAAACACTGTGAAGAACATGTATAATGTTACTATCATAATAATGAGCAGTGAAGTTAGAAAAGTAGAGGTAGGTAAGGTCAATACTGAGCTTCTAAGATCAATAGAGAGCTCGATCACGAGCAGGATAAGTCGTCCAACACCAATGATGTTATACATGAGCTATCTACCACAGACAAGTCTAAGCCCAATCATGACCATGATAGCAGCAATGGAGACAACATACTTTCTCACAGCTCTAACATCTATACATACCATAACGACACGTAAGATTACTACAGGTACATCTAGTACATCAACATGGTATAAGGTCTCCGTGACTACTGATAAGCTGAAACTAGAGTTAAAGAATGGTTTCAGCTGGTCAATAAGTAACATAGCCGTAGTTCTCGTAGGTGAAGGAGGTAGTCAAACTAAGATAGAGATAATATGTACAACACCGCTATCTCCTGGTTCAATACTACATCTAACATGTGTAAGAGGATCTACGACCTGTGATGTAACAGTGACAGGGCTTGGAAAGTGTTATGCAACAGGAAGCTATACAGGCATGAGAGCAGGTACATCCTCCATGGTCATTGTCGTCGTAAAGCTCACTAATGGTGCTGTTAGAGGATTACCACCATCAAAAGTCATAGTAACTAACGGGTAACTAGGTCTTCGAGACCTCTCTTAAATAGTTCAATACCTTCTCTATTTTTTCATCATCTTCTATCATAGGCACAGGATCTATAGATACCAGAACATCTCTACCATCTTGTCTAGCGATAGTTATCGAGTAAATCCCTTCTCCAAATATGTTAATTATCTTCTCTACTAGAGGACTAGGCTTTTCAGGTTCGTTACCTATTACTAGTATATTTTCTATGTTCTCTATGTTAGGTATTACTAGATTTATTTTAACATCTTCAGCACTCATATAGTATCTATGCTCTACTAATGATACTAGTGCCTGTGGTGTCTCTACTAGTCCCTCTATGTCACTCTTAGTAAATGTTAATAAGAGAGATCTAGTTTTTCCTATTTTCTCAATTACCTCGTTCACGTTACATATGTCAAATATGTAGTATCTTTTCGGTGTTTCAATTCCATGTCGCTCAAGTTCTCTATATAATAGCTCTCTACTGAAGGATAGTAACACTATTTGGCTACTGTTTATAATCTTCTTAGAACATTTCTCACATATGAGTGAGAGAGTCAGAAGCTTGTAAGGTGAGTATACTCGAAGTAGGACTATTCTATTCGTTGTCAGCTCTCTTACCTCCTCGATGCTCATTATAGAGTTCTCGATCTTCTTCAATTCTGCTCCCAGTCTTCTTGATATGAGGTACTCAAGTCTTCTAGGTTCGTCAGAGATTACTAGTAGACTCATCTCTTTACCTCAAGTACATCTATGAGAGCAGGTATAAGATCTTCCTCTACATTTCTTCTATCTATCATGTATGGTGGTAGAAGTCTGAGAGTAGTCTTACCCGCAGACAATGCTAGAACTCTCTTCTCTATGAGCTTATCTACAAAAGGCTCTGCGTCTCTTCTAAGTTCTACACCTATCATCAGACCCATACCTTTAGTACGGAGATAGTATCTTGAGCTTGAGACCTCTTTCTCTAATCTTCTCATGATGTACTCTCCCATCTCTCTAGCTTTTCCAGGGACATCATCTTCAAGAAGTACTTCACATGCTGCCGCGGCAGCAGCCATAGCTAGTGGGTTTCCTCCAAATGTTGATCCATGTTCTCCAGGTTCGAAGATGTCTCCTAGATCCTTTCTTATGACTAGTGCTCCTATTGGTAATCCACCACCTACTGCTTTTCCTACGGTAAACATGTCTGGTTCTACGCCATAGTTCTCGAATGCCCATATGCTTCCTGTTCTTCCAAACCCTGTCTGTACCTCATCAAATATGAGTAGTACACCTCTCTCCTCTGTAAGTCTTCTAAGCTCTTTTAAGAAGTCTCTAGTAGCAGGATTGACGCCTCCTTCTCCCTGTATAGGTTCAACTATCACTGCAGCAAGATCCTCGGTGACTAGCTTATCTAGATCATGAACAACGTTAAATCTTCCAAACCTGACATCAGGTAGTAGGGGTTCAAAAGGTCTTCTATACTTCTCATTGCCTGTCACAGATAGTGCACCCATGGTTCTTCCATGGAAGGACCCTATGAAGGCTAGAATCCCCTTCTTCTTCGTATATTTTCTTGCAGCTTTTAGAGCAGCTTCCACGGCCTCAGTACCACTGTTCTGTAGCACTATTTTTCCAAACCTGGGTGGAAGTATTCGTGAGAAGTTCTTGAGAAACCTTGCTCTAGCATCATTATAGAATGTCATTGAACATATTAGAAGCTTCTCAACCTGCTCTTTCACTGCGTTCACTATCTTCTTGTTACAGTGTCCTAGAAATGCTACTCCATAACCAGTATTACAGTCTAGGTACATGTTACCATCAATGTCCCATACGTACTGTCCATAGCCACGTACGAGAACTATGTTCTTCTTTCTATAGTACTGTGATAGGTAACTTCTTTCAATCTCCATTATGTCTTCTCTACTAATCATGCTAGCACAGAGATAGGCTGTAACTTAAGATAAATGCATTATCTATAAGCTATGAACACCTTATGTGTGCCCGATCTTGCTAGAGTCTCAACATGTCTAAAATACTTCTTAAGAACCTCTAAGAATCTATCAGACATCTTTAATGGATAAACTACTTGAAAGATCCCGTCATTGTTAAGATGTTCATATGTTTCTTTTATAAGTCTCTCATTGAAATTCATTCCGAGAGAGACAGGAGGATTACATATAACGACATCAAAGCTCATGTTACTGATGTTCGAGTATAGGTCACTCTTCCTAACTTTAACATTCCTAACATTGTTAAGCTTGACATTCATTCGAGCGAGCTCAAGAGCAAGCTCGTTAACATCAACCATGTACACAGTAGAGCTTGGACAGAGCTTGGCATAGACTATTCCTAGAACACCGTAACCACAGCCTAGGTCTAGGACAGTAGCATTATCTTTAAGAATCATGTTCTCCGCTAGAAGAAGAGATCCAGAATCGATACTGGAGGAGGAGAACACTCCTGGACCTGTAACAAACGTAAAGGATACTCCTCTGATAACGGTGGTGAATCTCCTCGTTTTCAATCTCCCGTATAGAGGCCTCTCTGAGAAGTAATGAGACACGATTTTTAAGTTCTCAAAAAGTAAATAAACCATACCTATAGTAGAGGAACGAAGAGAAACCTTTAAAATAGGGCATACGTAAGTAATGACGAGACAGGGCCGGTAGTCTAGCCTGGAAGGATGCCCGCTTGGCGCGCGGGTGGTCCCGGGTTCAAATCCCGGCCGGTCCACCAACAATCTGAGATGAGGGTCCGTCTAACATCTTTCACTATTAA
>JAADCU010000022.1 GCA_013154355.1 Thermoproteota archaeon
CTCCGCGCCCCCGATAGGTGAGGAAGACCCACGACGCTGAGGACATAATACTATAAAACTTCTAACGTAGACTAGATGCGTGGGAATTGGACTAAGTAGTGGAGGCACACATGGCTACTATCTCACGATGATGGGATCACTAGGACCTAGAGTACGTGGTGTCAGATCTAGACTCCTCACTAAGGAGAAGCTTAGAGCAATAATATATGCAGAATCTTTAGATGATGTCATTAATGCTCTAAGAGATACTGGCTACAGGACAGTTATCGAACGTATAGAGAAGATAACCTCTCCTGAAGAGATAACTAGAGAATTCAAGACAGCCGTCATACAGGACCTAGTTCAGCTTGCTCTAGGTAGCCCACCACAGGCCAGGTATCTGCTCTCCGTGTATCTACTCAAGTTCGAGATAGAGAACATAAAGGTTGTTGCAAAGTGTCTACATGAGGGAAAGGATAGGAAAGACATGGAGAGGCTCGTGAACACGTACATAGCAGAGGTCATGGGAAGAAGACATGTTCTCACATATATTCTTGGTGCAAGAGATCTAGAGGACCTTGGAGCTAAATTGAAAGAACTCTATCACCCAGCTGCAGAAGCATTTGAGAACATGATAAAGCTCATAAAAGCTAGACCACAGCTTGCTCTATGTATAATAGACACAGTCCTAGATAGTGTATACTTGAGCAGACTATATACAATAACTACCTCGAAGCTGATGAGAGATAACAGTGCAATGGACGTAGTAAAGTCACTCGTGGACTTCTACAATATAAGCCTACTTCTCAGAGCTAGACTTTGGAATCTCCCGCTCGATCTCGTCCAGGGATTTGTTGTACCATTTGGAACAGTAGGAACCAACTTCACGAGATACTATGGTGAGCCTATTGTCAGAGTTCTTGAAGAGCTCTCTACAAATCCACTAATCGCAGTACTGACAGTACTTGCTAAAGGTGGTGAGCTAGAGACTATTGTTCAGAAGCTCTCTATAGCAGAGTTCAAGGCTGCTCAAGCACTTGCTACAAGCATAGTAACTAAGTATAGTCCAGCATCTCCTGGAGCAGCACTAGCAGTAGCTCACGTTAAGGATCTCGAGGCTGAGCTTGTAGCAACAATAGTGAGGTGCTTCATTGAGGGAGTATCTAAGGCATTAATAAGGTCTCACTTTGAGGCTGTTCTCTGAAGTCACTGCACTTCTGAAAACTACTTTAATATTAGTCATAATGTAGACAGTAACGCATGAAGCTTAGGTATCCAATACTTATCATAAACTTCAAAACATACATAGAAGCAACAGGAAAAAGAGCTCTAGAGCTAGCTAAAGCTGCTGAAAAAGTTGCTAAAGAGACTGGAGCATCAATAGCAGTAGCACCACAACATATAGATCTCAGACTTGTTGCAGAGAACGTTGAAATTCCCGTCCTAGCACAGTCAGCTGATCCTGAACCTCCTGGAGCACATACAGGTCACATACTTCTAGAAGCTATCAAGGAAGCTGGAGCTGTTGGAGTAATAATTAATCATAGTGAGAAGAGAATAAGAATAGACCAGGCACGTGAGATAATAGAGAGATGTAGAAACCTTGACCTGACAGTAGTAGCATGTGCAGCGGTACCAGTAGAAGCTGGAGCAATAGCAGTTCTAGGACCTGAAGCAGTAGCAATAGAACCACCAGAACTGATAGGAACTGGAAGAGCAGTATCTAGAGAGAAACCTGAAGTAGTGACTAACGGTGTGAACATGGTTAGAAAAGTTGCTCCAGAAGTGAAGGTTCTCTGTGGAGCAGGAGTAGAAAGCGGTGAAGATGTTAAGAGAGCTCTAGAGCTAGGAGCAGAAGGTGTGCTTGTAGCTAGCGCGATTGTTAAGGCTAAAAACTGGGAGGAGAAGATTAGAGATATGGCCTTACCACTAGTTAAGAGATAGTTCTACTTCTTCTTTTTAACCTCTCCTATAACTTCTCCATACATGTTTATTGGAAACGAGTAGCCGCACTTCTGGCAGCTTATTGAGAAGCCCATAGAGTACCATGACTCTCCTATCTCGACCTCGAACTGTGCTCCACAGTTTGGACACTTCACTCTAACCTTGAGTAGCTTCTCAGGTTCTCCTCCAGCATATTCCCAATCTTCTGGAAACTCCCATTCCTCACTCATCGTGCCTTCTTGTACAGTAGCGGTTTTTATACTTTATTATGCTTCTACTCTGTGTCTCCATAATACGTCTCATGTTAGTAGTATAGTAACGTCTGTTCTCTATACGCTTCAGGAAGCTTGAGCTCTACTATCCTTACCTCGCTCTCATGATAGAGCTTGGCAAACCTCTCAAGATTATTAACGAGCTCTTGTGGAGATGTAAATGCTACTGGTCTATAGACTATCTTCCTCTTCTTATCTCCCATGTACTCGACCTCTAGACCTTCAACTATGCCTCTCTGAGGAATCTCTCCTAGCTCACCTTCACCACTTATGATTATTGCGTAGCCTCTTCTCACACCATCTGCAAACACTATCCTTATCAGGATGAAGGCCTTATGGAACTCTCTAAGTATGTTAGCTATGTGATCTCTATATTTCTCTGTCTCTCTTACAGGAGGTAGTCTCTCTACTAGAATTATGTTACCTTTCAGAAGATCGTTCTCGAGCTTTCTAAGCATGTCTAGTACTGTCTCCTCAGAGTATATTACCTCGGTAACCATTTGATAATGTTTATCTAGCTCTGCTAAATACTTTTACTCTTACTTAGTCAGAGTTTATTTACCCCCATCAAATATAGATGAACTGTCCGCTAATGGACGAGGTAAGCATAAGAGAGAGAATAAGCAAGAAGAAGCTTAGAGAACTAGAACGATATATCGAGATAGTGGAAGACATAAGAGAGCATGGAAGAACAATAAAAGAGCTAGTACTACAGTATCTTCCTGATGACATCTCACACGTTCCTGACAGAGTAAGAGAACTCTTCGACGAGTTCATGAGAAAAAGAGAGAGATCACTTAACGAGCTCATAATAATGTACAGGAACGTTCCTAGAATAGAGATAGCGACAAGATACGTAATATTCTGTCTATGCACCATGGCTGGACTCAAAGATATGAGAGTTGAAAAATACTTCTCAACGTTAAGAGAGATCTACAGTGATATTTTACCATTTATAGAGAATCCAGAATATAGCGAAGTTGATAAGATAGTCAACTTAATAGAGATGAAGTACGATAAGATAGATAAACAGTTCTTAACAATATTAACATTAAAATATGCACATGGTATTAGAAAAGTATTAAAAGCATTTAAAAAAGAAGTATTTGAATGGATAATGATGCTACAGACTATAAGAGAATTTGAGGAAAATCTTAGAGTATTCTTTATGAAAAAATCTAGTGAAAGAATAAGAAAATGTATTAGAAGCATAATAAGAGTATTCTCTCATAGAACAAGCTTTCCACTAGCAGTAAACATAATTAGAAAAGGAGAATATAGAAAGTACGTATCAATAGCAGACATGTATACAACACTGACAACATTCAGAAGCGGAGCATTTCTAATAATGAAGCTCGACAGTGAAAAAGTAAGAAAGATAGAGGCAGAATTGAAATCTGGGAAAGAAGTAATATTGAGAGCAGAGTCTGTGAAAGGAATTGTACGATCAGTAGCTAAACTGAGTCTCGATCCTATACTCTATGAGAGAGGAGCATTCGACATCGGTTACAGATACTGCTCAAAAAATAAATGTGAAGAATGTCCGATATCAAACGTATGTCTAAAGTACCTGAACATAAGAATAAAGTAGAGAGCATAGACCAGATACTTGAAAGAATAGTATATGAAGAACTTGAAAAAATTCAACCAAAAACAAAAATAAGAACACTAGACTTCGTAAATAACGTAATAGAAAAAATAAAAAATACCCTAGAAATAAATGAAGAACTTGAGATGGAACTAAGATCAAAAGTAGTCGATATATTATGGGAACTACAGAGAAAAGGTAAAGTACAGTTCGAAGACACATTAATAAGATTTGAAAAACTATAAGAAACAGTAAGATGATGAAGCTTAGCCCCACCTAAGGAAGAATGACTGGTCCGGCAGAAGCTGATCATCCTATATCATTAAAACAGTACAAATCATCGACGATTACATTAACATTTTCTACATCTGAACCTCTAACAAACTTAAAGAGAACATTAATAACTACCTGAGGAAAAATTAAACGCAATCTTACTCTAAGAATCATCTGAATAATATCTATATCCTCGATCTCCAGACTACATATTTGAGAATTCTTACATAAATCTACAATTATCTTATATATATTAAACATCTTCTCCTTCAGAAGATCAGTAACATAGTACACCACTACAAAATAGATTCTACTATTATTCGATAAAAACTTAAACATTAGATCAATAGCATATAAGGTAGTTAAGAATTTAGGCATGAGCTTACTCAGAAAGACCAACACTAGTCTACTTAAGTCGACATCAGATAATAACTCATTCTCTACAAGTACTACATTATTATTCAGTTCAAATACACAATCAACTCTTCTTAGATCATTCATAGATAAATCATTTAAGTATTTTCTCCATAAATTACAACATTTCACAGACTCTTGAAGTTTATAATAAAGTTCTTCGTTCATCCTGTTAATGATATCTTCTACATGAATTCTTTTATCATCTTTCAATTCTTCAGGATCTATGAACAGCACCTTATAACTATAATTTCTTCTATCAGTCACTCTTACTATTATTATCTTTCTATATCGTCTATGAAGTCCTAACAGGTATATACATTCTGCTTCTTTACAATTATCTATCACTTTCTCTACTCTCTATATAGATCTTCAAGACTTTTCTCTATTAAGAAGTCCTCTATAATAAGCATGTCCAGTACTTCAGAGAGCGAAGGCATAGACCTATCAAGTAACGCATATTCCTGTGCATAGAATCCTCCAAGTTCATCACACCATCTTATTATTATGAGACTCACGTTTCCTATATCTATTATAGCTTTCTCTAAAATTTCTCTTAAAGCTTCTTTTTCGAGAATACAACCAATACTCTTAAGATAATTTACCCAATTTTCGACTATCTTATAGATAGTCTTCTCATATAGTTTAATATTTCTATGTTTTAGATCGCTCAACATTACGAGACTATATAAACGTTGAACTAGGTAATGACTATGCGTTGTAACTATTATACTATTTCCTCTATTTGAGAGCATGGATAAGAGTAATGCTAGAAATGCTTGAACGCTAGCATGACAATGTATTTCTGGATCTTCTATGATCATACACCTCACATTTTTTCCACGATACTTCATTATAACAAATATTCCAGCTAACTGTTGTATAGATGCTGAAGCAGACAATATACTAGTTGTAACATTGTATCTATAATCATAAAAAACTATTTGTTTATCCTTAACATTTATCTCACCGCAAAATAATAACTTCTCAATCCTTCTTAAATCTTCGTAAAGTTCAGATCTAGTATTTGAAACCATCGACAATGATAAGGTAAGTATGTACTCTGTCAGATAGATAGGTAAATCAAGTATTTTCTTAATATCTTTAAACTCCTCTTCAGAAGAAAATATAAATCTAGTACCATATTTCTCAAACTTCTCTAACTTGTCTAAGCTAATTTTCAGAAGAATATCTGTTCTCCTAAGTCCAGGGACAATGATAGGATTCTCTAACTTTTTCGTAACTTTACGAATAATATCACGAAAATATTTAACAGAAAACCCTAAGATGAAGCCTAGTAAATCATCTAATAGAATATTAATTGAATTACTATCTAGAGTACTTGATGAAAATATTATGAAATACCTATCCTTATCTTCTAATATTATCGTAATGTCTTCTACTTTTCCTCTACCTATTTCACTTCTTATACTTATAATATGAGAATTCTCTAGAAATTTCAATTTTTCACGTATAATGTTCTCGATAGATCTTTCTAAGTTATCTAATAGAAGGTCAATATCATCCATATATAACTTTCCTATAATGTCTTTAAGATCTCTACAATATAAGACTATAATCTTCTTCACTAGTATAGTATCGATAGATCTTTCAATTAATTCCCTATTAAGTACCATCTTTATAGGTCTATCTTTTTCACGACTTAGAAATATATCAATAATTTTAGTATCATTAAGTGCTAAGGCTATCCTTGCTTTATCTGATGTTGAGTTTATTAATGATATAGTATCCGTCTCATATACATTTTCTATAATATTTTCTGCATAAACTGTTAGTTCTCCTTCTATATCTGATATCATTTTGAGAATTAGATTAATTATTTTATCTATAATTTTCTTCTCTATTACTATCTCCACCTTCTCGTTTTCTAGTAATTTAATGATTTTACTATGTATATTATCTCTTAGCTCTCTATAATGTTTTTCATCTATGTTTTCTATGGTTTTTATATCAAATCTTTTCGTGTCTAAATAGTCAAGTACGTATCTTACTATTCTAGAGAGAACGTATACGAGTTTTGCTATATATGTTTTTCCTGAAGAGCTTGGCCCAATTATGATTGTAAGGTTTTTTAATGGTACTCTTCCTTTCTTGATTGGTCCAAAGTTCTCTATCTCTAATACTACTGCTGTTTCAGACATCTAATTCTCTTACCAGTGATGTATTGTTCTAGTTAATAAATGGTTGTGATCAGCTAACGAGAGTAGGAGGTGAATATCAGTTTTCGGTTCTTCATCAGTTCTCAGTCAGCGGACTTGTCATCACTAGCTTACTAGGCTCCATACAGTTGGGAAGTACTCCTTCTTTCCAGGTATTGTAGTTGCTGCTATGTATTCATCCACGAAGTCTGAATCGTTTATCATCTCTATATATGTCAAGTTTTCTGCTATGTTTTCTACAACGTCCCTATACTTATAGTTTGTTATTACCAGGTATGCTCCAGCTATTGAGCCGTTTCCTATGTACTCTATCTCTGCGTTTGGAAACTCTGGTATCATTCCTATCTTCACCGCATTATTTAGGTCGAGATAGTTTGCAAATGCTCCACATATGTATACTCTCTTTATATCTGACAGGTCTAGTCTAACTTTCTTAAGCAGTGTTGTTATTAATGCGCAGACTGATGCCTTGGATTCGAGAAGGTTCTTTATATCTTGTTCATCTATCGTTATATCTCTTCCTGTTCCTGATTCTGATGCTGGAACAACTATGAACTCTAGTTTTCCATCTCTCTCTACGACGTTTGGATGGTTCTTACGTAGCTTTCCTTGACTATCTATGATCTTATTTACAAATAGTTCAGCAAGTAGGTCTATTAGTCCTGAGCCACATATCCCTATGGGCTTAACGTTTCCTATTACCTGGTACTCTACCTTTCCATCTCTTATAACTACTCTCTCTATTGCACCTTCCATGGCCTTCATACCGTATCTCACGCCGTATCCTTCGAACGTTGTCGCTCCTGGACCTGTTGTTGCTATATACCAGTCTCGACATCCCACGACTACGTGAGTGTTTGTTCCTATGTCTATTAGTAGCTGTATATCATCGCTCTTCCACATTCCGGATGTGAGGATGTCTCCTATGATGTCTCCCCCCAGGAACCTTCCTACGCATGGTAGACAGTAGACTGGGGCATTCTTACAGGTCAGTAGTCCTAGGTCTCTTGCGTTTGCTCTGTAACTTCCTTTCTCAACTTCGAAGTGCGTATCTGCGAAGCCTCTTACATCTCTGCCTAGGAACAGGTATGTCATTACTGTGTTTCCTGCAGCTACTACATGTACAATATCTGCTACCTTTGTCTTAGATATTGCTACTAATCTCCTAACTAGGTCGTTTATGCATGATATTACTGCTCTATGAAGGTCTTTGTACCCTTCCTTATTTCTTATACAGTACTCTATTCTGCTCATTAGATCGTCACCATATATCACCTGCTTGTTTATATCGTAGGCTTCTGCAAGCACTCTTCCTGTCTCAAGATCTACGAGATAGGTGACTACTTTTGTTGATCCTATATCAATTGCAAGTCCAAGAGGTTTGAAATCTTTATCTCTCTCATCTATTACTCTGCCATCCTCTCTATATATTATTACCACTTTACCATCCTTGTACTCCTTTCTTATCCATGGATCCAGCTCCTCTGGCCTGACCTTACCTTTATGAAGAACCTTCTGTACACCTAGTCTAGACTCCTCAGGAACATATACTACACAGTCAGTTACTGGAACTATCTGACAGGCTAGTAGAGTACCATCATCTAGTTTAGCTTCTTCAGATAGAAGCTTAACTTCTCCCTTATCTATTCTTACTTTACATTTCTTACATGCTCCTTTTCCACCACATATACTTCTTATGACGACACCGCACTTCATTGCAGCATCTAGAATGGTCTCGTTGCTAGATACCTCTACTCTTCTTCCATATGGTTCAAAAATTACAGTGACCATCTATCGTTACATGTAGAAACCTCGATGATTATATAAGAGCTTTTATCACGATAAATTCTTGATAATTATTAATTACAGAACATGAT
>JAADCU010000073.1 GCA_013154355.1 Thermoproteota archaeon
ATATTTGCTTCCTTTGCAGTACCAGATCCGCCTCCACCAAATCCTGCCTCTTTAAACTCATCACCACCAAGAGACGTTTCAGGTCCAAATGCAGATGATGTTGCAGCTTGATGTCTATGAAATAGCTTGGATACTTCCATTCCAAGCTTTGACTTCATATTGGACAGGGCTTGTTTAAAGTAAGGTCCTAATGTTTCTACAGCAGTTCCTGCAAGATAACCTACCCAAGCACCGCCCATCCTAGATGCTATTACACTAGCAGCACTAGAGGGCTTTTCATTAACATCTTCCTTAAGAGCTCCTATATATTCTTTGGCAGGTTCAGCAGCAGCTCTAGTAGCCTTTACTACACCAGTACCGGCTACAGCTCCTACCTTCTCTACTGACCTTGCAAGTAGCTTTACACTCTTCTCGAACTTGTCAATTTGAGCTTGAGTTAGGATAGGTGCACTATGAGCAGGCCTATCGGATTTAGAACCTTTCTTCTTCTTAGCCATATCTACCCCTATATATCCATTATCAGATCAATATCATCATCTGATAATAGATTATTCTTATTGCTGTTTGGAATTGCTATATTTAGAACTTGAATATGCTTAGGTGTCTTTTCATTAATCTCTAACAAGAGAGTATCATCTTCTTGAGTGAACATATTTCTTGATCTAATAGGAGTTTGATTCCTATTCTCTTCAACTATATCAATAAGAGTATCAGTCTGTTCAGATGGAAGTACTGCATAATCATAAGCAGTGTCATAACAGTATTGTCTAATATAGGCAGCAAAGCTAAATGCCATTGCAATATCGTCATGAGGAGAACCTTCGATTCTATTATTACGCCCATATCTAAGCGAGATAAGTTCATTAACTAATCTCTCGCTCTTGATATGAGCTATCTTTTCACTAATGCAAGTAAACAATGAATCAATAATAAGTGGTCTAGTCTTTGCAGTAGTAGCTAGACCTGGTCTCTTCTCCTTAATATTAAGCTTTTTGTCATAGACAATATGGTGATAGAGGTTTCCACCCCATTTAGATTTCCTAGTAAAGTATTCGATTAGTTGGTTACCTGGATTATTTAGCTCTATTACTAACAAAGCATTTGGTACAAGTGGCATTATAATATTTTCGATAACATCAATAAGTTTATCGACTCTGCATTTGCCTACGAACTCCATTATTTGATCAAGGTTACCAATATCAAATACTTCTATAACAGATTTATCAGATCCAAACATTGTAGCAGAGTCAACAGTAACTGCTAATCTCTTACTTTCATCCTTACCAAGTTTAGCTATAGTTTCTAGATCATACCATCCCCATAATGATCCTATCGGATTTTCATTGACTTCATATCTACAACCATCGACTAATGTTTCAGTGTTATCAAATAGCTCTTGTTTGAATACAGGTTCCCTTATTAGGCTCTGTAAGTATTCAACATCTTCACCAGTAAAGACAGCATTCTGTGGCGATGTGAACTTAAGTTCTAGCTCTTGATCAATTCTCCACTTATGTTTAAGGATTTCACATTGCGTCTTATACCAAGTTGGGCTATTTCTAAATACAGGAATTTGCTTCCAATGAATTGCTATAGGCTTAAATCTAGATGTATGAGCAAGAGCATCAGTCCATTGATTAAAGAACCATTGTCCAATACCAGTTGTGCCGTTAGGTGTTGACATTATAACACAACCGTATGGAATCTTCCTCTGCTCGCAAACAATATGAGCAGTACTCATAGCAGGAGAAATAGCTGTAAATGCTTCGTCAATATATTCAACGAATGCAGCTTCGTCAATAGCTAAGAATGTAAGAGTCTTACCACGGAAAATATTGCTTGGTTTATGTGGGTTTACTGTAGCAGCATAAACAGCTGACCTATTATTAAGAATAAATGACTTTTCTCTCTTCTTAGCAAAGTCCTTCTTTAGCCAGAATGGAAGATCATCATAGATAGATAATATCTTCTTAACAAAGTCAACAGCCTCATCTCCATCTTTACTGATAACACCTACAGTAATGTCTTTATAGAATGTAATAAGCCAAACGATAAAGGCTTGGACAATTGTACTAATACCTATCTGTCTTGATTTAAGACTTATTACATAATGTTCTGATAGTAACAGATCAATGAGCTTAATCTGTTCTCTATAAGGTTCGAAATGTTTAGCACCACCAGGAGTTGGTATCTTTATTGCGTCGCATAGGAATAATATTGGATCTGTCTTGTATTCAAAATACAGCCTAGCATACTCTTCAGGAGCTAGCTTAGGACGAGGATTCAGATCCAGATCTGTCATTATCTACTACTACCTGTAGACGAGGAGGTAGCTTCTCCTTTAGTTCTTCAAATGAGTTATCATCGGGATCATGGATCCCGACTACTTTGCATATTGCATCCATTGCATCAATAAGTTCTCTATTTGTTTCGATTAGGTATTTGATAATATTTTCTTGCTTCTCTAGCCTTTCCTCTAGATCATTAATCTGATCTTGAAGAGCATTATCTATTATAGGTGCAAATATCTTTCCCCACATAATATTACCCCACATCAATCTCGATACTAGGTAATGCAATTAGTTCGAGCTTTTCCTTTAAATTGCTAAGAATATCTTGTCCTTGGCTCATCCAATCACTACCATTAAGTTGGATTTCACCAAAGGATGTTTGTACTGATCCAAACCTTGTTCTAGCTCTACCAATAGCTACCATTACTGAACCTAGACAATATTCTAAGAATTCTCTTTGATATGCTATCGGGATTGTACTAAAGTCAGGAGCATGTTCTCTATTATATAGTACAGTACATGTTCCCTGAAACTGAGGCATTATCCTCAATATATTTGGTGGAATAAAATCATAAGTAAAGTTCCATAGTGAGTAGAGCCTGGTCGCTCTAGCTTTACTAGTTTCTAATTCAAAGTTAGGAATCGATTCATAATTAAAGATACCGATTGGATTATAACCAAACATGATATCAAAGTCTGGAAATATGACTTCGTTGATTGATATGATTCTTCTTCCTTCAGGATCATATAATTTATATTCATTTGGATGTGCTGTCTGAACTGCTTCTGCTTCAGTATCTAATACTAACCTACCATGTTCATCAGGGATGTAATGAGAAAATTCAGGCAACACTACTGTCCTAATGTGCTCTAAGATTTGATCGTCGGACAATTCAATACCTGAAATATTTGTCAATAATGAATTATGGATATATGCTAATACTTCTTGCTCAGTCATATCATACTCCGATAAAGCAATTTGCTAAGATATTGCTCCAGTAATTATCAGTCCTGCATACTTCAGATGGAATGTTTACGTTAGGCATTTTCTCCTTAACAGGAGCAAACATCTCATCTAGAATTGATAGGAAGGTATCCTTATCAGAATAGCTTTCATCATCAATTAACATATCAATGACATCAACTATTCGTTTGTACGCAGGCTGTTTCCTAATAGTTCTTGATATAATGTCAAAGTCAACTAGTCTAAGACATAGCAAGATAGTTGACACTGTCTCATCTTCACCATACTTCTTAAAGGCAGTTGATAATGATTTACATTCTGGTAATATCTTAGCATACTTTTCTAAGATATCTTCACTCCCATCATTATCCTCGTATAGAATAATGTTATGTCTTTTTATATGTGATGCAAACTCTTGCACCACCTTGACGGCCTTTTTCTTACCATAGCCTCTAACTCCCTTGACATGATCAGCACTATCACCTGCTATGGCTTTATAGAGACAGTAATATTCGCTGACACTTGGAACAATAACATCATCACCAATGATATGACTGGCAATAAATTTATCAATATTTCTATAGGTAATAATATTATACCTTTTGTGAATTATACAATGTCTTTGATTTATGTTTTGGAGCATATCATTATCAGCAGAATTGGTAATATACAATCCGGCCTTTATCTTATAATGTTCTAGATAGAATGGGATAAAATCAGCTTCCATGTTATCTAAAACAATACATCTAGTATTTGGCATGAAGTTAATGATATGTCTGAGAGCATCTAATATATATCTACGAGCCCATAATCTACCTACACTGATTAGATCGTTATGGGTATCAGGAGCTTTCTTTATGTTCCTGTTATATCCATACTCGTCATAGATCTTCTTAAGAGAAGGGATACTTTCTACTATATAGTCAGGCCTAACATGTCTATGTAGCTTATAGTCAGGATAGAGGGATAGGTGATATTTCGATTCACCAATATCGGCAAATAAAACAATATATGGATCAAGCCCCAGATCCACACAATATCTTCTATAGGCACCTATCCCTCTAAAGGTGGTGAGAATACTATCCATTAAATATGGAATAATATCATTTAACGCATTAATGAGGTTAGAAGTCTCAGCGATAAGTTGATAGAGTATATTAGAAAGATCAATAGCAATAACGATTCTATTAGACTCATTGAAGTATCCTCTCTCTTTAGCAGTATTTATCCAGAACTCGAACTGATCTCTCTTAGGTATCCACATTACCAATGCCTATATATAACTAAATGTGCAACTTCACCTATAACACCAGATCCTGCAACCCACATACACCATACAAGAACTTTGAGATCAAACTCTGCAAATGGTGCTAACGTTGCTTGAATACACATATAAGTGAAGCTTAACCATATAACAGCCAATAATATTAAATCAACCTTATCCAATAAATCAATCATAACCTACCTCTATACTACTGATACCTTTTGATACGCTGATGCTGATATATCTTCAATAGTTGGTTCATACCCTACTAACAATTCGAATTTGGATTCTGCATTCTTAAGTGATATTTTTGCAGGAACAGAATCAAATATAACTAGCGGAACATTACAGTATACTTTATCACCTGGACGTATGAACTCGACTTGCCTACCCTGAACTTCCATTATAGTGACACCTTGATCACCTCCTTGTGATGTAGTCGATAAAGCATATATCCCATTCTCTTTAGCAATTATATTAAACGCTTTAAGATTTAAGCAACTTGCTGCTGTTAATAACTTCTTAATTCCAATGGCATCAAGATCAAATGTTACTATATCTGTAAATGTGTTCTTTATTGACTCAATAGCACTATCATCAAGAGCATCTGTTGTAAGTAATGCCGCATCTGGTTGAATAATTGCTACCTTAGTATTTGAATCAGATAGAATTAGACATTTTGTATTGCCATCCTGTGTAGTGTCTATATTAATATCATCACCACTTAATGAAACAATTCTCATTAGCTTTAACTTCTGCTCAAGCATTCCTATGTTAACTGATAGGTCTCCTATGATCTTTGACAGATCAATAGCAAATAGAATTGCCTTATCATCAGATACTTGAATGATCTTACCATTCTTGATAATAACATCAGATGATAAGTTACATACCCTACCTAAAACATCACATAGAAACTTATATTGCTCTGAACTGACCTGCATCTATTGCCTCCTAAAAGAAATTATCAAATATGCGATTTAAGATGAATGGGCCTCTTTCTGCTTCCCATATCATATATGGAACTATATTATACTTCAAAGTCAAGTTTGGGACAAGGGTGTTTAATAACAAATTCATATCCCAAGCATTATATTCCTTAGTCTCTACAAATACAGTAAGTTTAGTTTTGTCTAGGATACTAAGTCCCATCATTAATACTTCAACAGGACTGATAACTTGTCCTGCATTCCATAAGGTCTTGAAAATATGATTAATTGTTTCAGGATTAAAGTCTTTAATCTTCAATGAATTCTTACTAGGTTTCCTAAGATAATTTATAACTAATGGAAGCGAATGTGCTGATGATATGTTTACGCTTTGTACTTTATTGCTAACAATATCAACAAAATCATTCTTTGCCCATTTAATTGCTACCTTCCTAAACAACCTCTTTGTTGATGGAATTAATGATTGAACATTCTTTATCGTTACTGCCATATCACTCTCCTATCTCTATCTTTAAGAATGGCTCGCTATTGCCAATCTTACAGAACCTAATTGAATCATCAGGATCCTTGCCAAATAAAGGCATATATCCGTATATGTTAGGATTCTCAAATCTCTTCCTTAGCTTTGCTATTATTTCCCTCTTGTTAGTTATATCCATGTCAAAGAATATAGAGTACTTAGGTTCTGGATCTACGAAATTGATAAGCGTGTCTACATAAGTATTGTAGAATCGCTTACCACCTACAATACTTATTATACTTGACTCCGTCCTATCTTTCAAGAACTGATATAATTGAATAGCATCAAATACACCTTCAGATACTACAAAGTCAGGTGATAGATCATCATCACCATCACTAGCAAAATATAAGAGATCATTATACCTATCACCAATCCAAGACAGTTTCAAATATCTAAACTTAGCTTTGTTATCATCTATTCTACGACATGTTATATGATAGCCGTTATTGGAAATAAAACCAATATATGATGAATCGATTCCTGCCCTGTAGTCTTTATCAGATAGGATCTTCTTGACCATGTTATTTTCTGCAATTGTAGGATCAAGATGTTTAAGGATAGAGATAGAATTAGCAATAAAGGTTGCAGGTTCCCAAATAATGAGCTTAGAAATATTAGGATCATCAATATCTACATTTCTTCTAAGCAAATAATTGATCTTATTATTACTATTAGTAGTAAGTACAGGTCTTCTATCTAAGAGAGATGGTTGTCTCTTTGGGAATAGCTTATCGTTAAAATGCTTTACCTTCTGTGATGGTGTAAGCTTTGCATCCTTGTATGATTCTAAATACTGCTGAGGTTTCTGACAATCAAGTTCATGTAACAGATATGATAGCCTACCACTAGCATCACATCTGACACAATGATACATTGGTAATGACTTGTGAATATATAGATGTCCCTTATTAGTATGTTTCTTACTATCACCACAAAACGGACACCTACAGATAATATTAGATGGAGTTTCTTTAGCCCATCCTGTCTTTTTCTTCAAGAACCCTATAAGATCAGACATTAGCAATTAACCTCTTTAGGCTAAGTCTTTTAGATAGATCTGGTCTAAGATGTTTAGTTATATAATCAGTCCACCAATGAGGATCACTATTCAGCTTTATAGGAGGCATGTGTTTGATCTTGTTCCTAAATTGAAGATGATCAATATCAATTGGATTCATATAAATACCAGATTCAGCTCTGCCTAATCTTCCAAACGGTGTTACTTTGACAGAACCATTCCAATCAACAGCAGGAACTTTAGATCCGATATTGTCTCGTAAGAAATGATTTACTTTGACAATATCACTAGCCCCCTTTATCATTACTGGATGATGGCTGATTATATGATAGCCGTTATTGGTAGTAACTATATCACATTTACCATTAAGCATCTTATACAAGACTCTAATAGTATCATATAACCTATCGAGAGAATTGGCTACTCTCTTCTTATCACAATCAAATGATAATAAGAGAGCATTAACACTATTGTCATAGAATGGTGATACGTATAAACCTATCTGGCCATTGATAAATTGTTTGAAATGTTTAGTCAAGAAGTCATTAAGGAAATCTTTCCAAGTCTTCTTGACAACAAACATTCTAGGCACATATTTGTAGTAGATGTTCAAGACACTCTCCTCCTCAGAGATCGATATTCATTACTTTATCTCCTAACATCGTCAATATAGAATCAACAGCCAGAACATCTCTACTTTCAGGATCTACATAAACACTGTATGTTACCATACTAGACTTGTGCTCATTTACACCTCTACAGATCATACATTGATGACGACATTTCATTCCTACATATAAGAATGCAGGTTCTAACTTAGACACTAGATAATCACAAACTTGTTGACATAAACGTTCCTGAACTTGAGGACGTCTAGCAAAATAATCAACAATCCTAGCAAACTTAGAGAGACCTGCTATATTCTTGCCTGGAATATATGCTACTAAGGCATTGCCATAGAATGGAACAAAATGATGAGAACACATACTCTTAACAGATATATAATCGCTAACAACCAAGCTAGGATATGTATTTGATGATGTGTTATATGTACTGTCATAGGGAAACACTGTCACCTTAGGTGGATCATTATATTTGCTTTTGAATAGTTCATTTACATACATCTTAGCAATGCGCTTAGGTGTATCCTGGAGATGTGGATCGCTAAGATCAAGATTCAGAGCTAACAAGAAATTCCTTGCCGCCTCTTCAACTTTCTCTAGATCTGGCTTCTCTACTTTGGTATATATCATATTGCCTCCTACCATGTTAGTGTTGATGTTAGTGTTGCATTCTTACCAAAGACATCTATGATGTCACCTATTAGTGAATTGAT
>JAADCU010000112.1 GCA_013154355.1 Thermoproteota archaeon
AAGGTAACATATAGGTATAGTCATGTCGTAACAGTGAAGACTCTAGCACTAGTTCCATTACCATCAGTCTCTTCAAGCAACGTCACGTATAGTACAAAGATCGAGAACATAGAAGTGAGTCTCTCAGCACCAACGGTAACAGCATTCTCGAAGAAGTTGAACGAATACTACATATATTATGTTAATAAGAGAACGAACATAAAGGTACCAGTAACAGTAGACGCGAAGGAGCATATAGACTACTATGGACAGGAACTATCGGTAGAATATGTCTGTAACCTATACAACGTGACAAACGGCAAAATAGTAAGCAAAAACGAGAAATATGCAACAATACAGGTAAACACTAACAGAGATATACAGGTCAAAGTATACTACAAGTGCAGACCCATAACACCAATACCATACCTCAAACAGATAACATGCAACCTAGAGAACACTAAAGCACTAGTAAGCCTACTGATAGAGAACCTAGGAGGAAAAGGAAACATAACACTAACAGTGAGACCAGGCAACATAACTAGAACCGTCAAGCTAACTAATAAACCTGCATCGCTAACATTTACAGCACCCGGACCTACAAGCTCAATAGCAGTGCTATATCACGGTATCGTGATAGGAGTATGTACAAAGATTAAGGTAATCCTAATACCAATACCTGAAAACACAAGCACAAGTGAGCTAGTTAAGATTATAGAAAAATCGTTAAGAAGTGGCAAAGTACCTAGATATGTTGTTCCATCAAATATAGCAAAAGGATTCATAGTAATAGTACCCAGTAAGAATATTAAAAATGTAGAAGAATTAGAAATAAACAGTACAAAAATACCATGTAGAAAAGCTGAAACTATAAACAATCAAGTGATATACATATGCAAACCTAATACAAAGAAACCGATAAAAATAGGACACCTAAGAGGATACATAAGCATAATCGCGAAAACGAAAAACGGAAACAAGATGAAGTACGCAATACCGCAAGAGTCCATATCCTCTAAGTCTCAGAAGTCTCAGATAGAGATCACAAAGGTAATAACAGGATGGTTCGACGCAAACCACCTAGAAGTGATTATCTTCACCAAGAATGTATTACCAAATACCCTAATAAGAGCACAGCTCGTAGAGAAGATAGGGAACAATTACACAATAATAACCGAAGGAGAAGGAAGAGTAAATAGCTCTGGCATCGCTTTTATACTGCTACCGATTAATAATATTACAGCTCTAACAGCCCTAGTCGGTACGAAGAATAAGCTTAAACTTAATGTTACGGCCGGTAACAGCTTCAATACAACAAATGTGATAGTAAGATCATATAGTGAGTGTAGGAGCATATGTGAAGGAGAACCTCTTAAGATCAATAACGCTCAGATAGTGTTAGAGTTACCTGAAGGTTGTTCGTTAGGTAAGGAGATGGTCATATGCTTGCCATATACTGAGAAGACCATTAACATAACACCTGGTTGATCTATCTCTTTGATCTTTTAAATATCTTAATGTTAAAGCTTATTTTAAACCTAGGTTTAATCTCGCCCTTCTTGCCTTTCTCTTGTTTTGAAATCCTCATATGTTTCTTAGTTTTTGTTTTCTTTACTTTTATAGGTGTTTTCTGGTATTTTATCATGAACTTTATGAATTCGTCTGGTTCTACTGTCTTTAGTTTTAGGTTCTTTTCTTTTATTTTGAGTTTTGTCATGATCTAAGAGCTAATAAGTCGCTTAAATATATAGTTATCTGATGAGGTTTGGTTTTGGTAAGGGCCGAAAGGAGAAGGGGGAGGAGAAGGAGGAAGAGAGTACTCTACTTGGCATTGAGGTTCAGTCTTTATCTCCCTCCTGTGATGAGCTTGTTCTTGATACTTTAGATCTTCTTTCTCAGTGTGTTAGGTCTCTATCTGAGATTCTTTTGGAGAACTCTAGGCTTAATATTTCTGAGACAAAGATAACAGAGAATGATCTTGATAATCTTAGAAAGATATTGTCCAATCTCGAGGCTCTGTATGATAGGTTACCTATAATTATTGAACGCTTGAAGAGGAATATAAACGAGCTATCTAAGAGGTGTACCTGAGAGAATATGGAGGCTATATTAACAGCGATAGTAGCTATAGTGCTCATAGCCGTTGGGATAATGGCGTTCTACTATTTTTACGGAGTCTCTCACGCGCTTATTAATGTTGTTAAAACTAGACTACTGGTATATAGTCTTCAGAACCTTCTATCAGGAATATCTACAAAACTAGACATACCATACCTTAAATGTGATAAAAGCGATATTGTTACCGTAAAAATAACGAAGATTATTACTCAAGAAATAAAAATAGTGTACAAGATCAATAATGTCATAAAGAAAGCATACTGGGGAGACACAAGTAAGTGCGTTCAAGTAAACCCGTGGCTGTGGCTAGGCCCCAACTGCGTGAAGATAGACTTTATTAAGATATTCTATAATGAGTACGATGAATGTCGTAGTTCCAGTAAATGTGTGTTAACATTTTACGCATTAGTAAGAGGGATTAAGACGGAGTCAGGTGTATTGTTAGGTGGTTATATTAAGGAGACTGTTAGAGAATTCATTATAAGATTATTGAAAGGTCAGACTCTACAGATATTGGTAGGGGAAAATACTGCGAAAAAGTGGAAAGTAGAAGGGTCTAAGATAGTACTTGTTAGGGTAGTATTTCTAGAGCCGGTGAGTTACTCTTTGGCTGGTTAGAGTTCTCCTAGTAGTGATGATAGGTCGACTTCCTCTTCTTTTCCTCTTCCTTTTTCTGTTGTCTGTGGTCTAGGTTCTGGTGCTTGTTCTGGTGTCTCTGTGCTTGTCGGTCCTATTCCTGTTGTTGTCTCTCTTGGTGATTGTTGTGCTGGTGGTGATGGTACTGATGTTATGGTTATTTCTGGTACTCTGAGTCCTGTTCCTAGTTTTTCGTCTACTATCTTGTATACTATTCTTATTATCTCTATGAGGTCTCTCTTGTCGAGTTTCTCTAATGATTTAAAGAGGAGCTCTCTCGTTTTCTGGTCTGTTAGTGACTTGTTTATCACGTATTCTAGGAACTCTGATTTAAAGGCCTCGAAGAGTACGGATATCGTGCTCATTATATATGATGTTGTTAGAGCTTGTTTATCTACTTTTACCTCTCTTGCACTTTTACTACTCACAGGTGCTTGAGGGAGAGGAGGTGCAGTAGGGCGAGTCTTCTCTATCTTTCTTTTCTCCTCTCTCTTCTCAGGTTTCTCCGATGGTTTCAATTCTTCTGCTATCTCTACAGCCTCCTTCTCTTCCTCAACGCTTACAGGACTCTCACCTTCCTCTTTCCTCTCCTTAGCCATGCTTGACAGGATCAGCTGTTCTGCTCTTGCATCTTCAAGACCCTCAAGTATGTCATGGAGCTCCTGAACGAGCTTCTCATCACTATCTTTCTCCTTATCCTTCTTTTTCGAAAATATTGATCTAAACTTATCAGCCACCATATGCTTAATAAGTTCTATCCAGAATTAATAGTTTATGAGATACGCAATAATATACCTACTAATAACTATAGCATTCATAGCAGCAACATTATATACGGCATACACCATATATAACATAGGAAGACAAGCAACAACAAGCAACAACATACTACAAGCAGTAGAATGCATCTACACAAGATCAATATGCATAACAACTGAGCCAGTAATCAATAAGGACAAGTATAAGGTAGTAATCATAGGAGGCACAGCAGTACCAACAACAAAAACAATAAACGGAAACTGCACAACACCACCCTGCATCATAGTAAGTACTAGCTCAGAAATAACAATTCAGAAGCTAAGCGGGGAGCAGAAGTGAGGAAAGTCTTATAATGAAGAGATTAGAGAACTATCAATGAATAGAGAAGTAGCAAACCTAGTAGAGACAGCACATCGACTACATAGGGAAGCACTAACACTATTAGAGAAGGATCCTATACAGGCAAGCAAGAAGCTGTATAAAGTAGTTGAAAACTGTGTAAAAGCATTGGCAATAGCTCATAATCTCGAGGAATATGAGATAGCTAAGATGGAGAGAACATGGTGGAGCAAGTTACTGGCAAGAGCAGCACATAAACTATCTAGGCTACTCAACGATGATATTGTACTTCGAGCATGGCAAGCAGCATTTGACATACACGTATACGGATTTCACGAGAAGATATATACTCAGCAAGAGGTTAAGGATGCTGTACCAATAATAGAGAAGCTACTTGACCTGGCTCTGAGAGTCCTTAGAGATCTCAAATAATTTATCTATTAACGACCTAGTATCAACATCATGCTTAGATATTGGAAGGACTGCTACAGTACCATAACCTAGATATCTAGCCTTGACCTGACGTGTAGCTGGGTCCAGAGGACCATCTCCTAATCCTTCAATCACGTATCTATACAGGTCATCAATTATAGATTTTACATCTCTCACTATTATGAAGCTTCCAGGAACAACACAGAGCCTTAAAGGCCTTCTAACATTCTTAACAGTATTATACCCAAGAGAAATTAATGATACTGGGCTCTTCCCTCCTTTACCTACCAGTATCGAGTTCTCTATAACTCTATTATCTTCTAGTAGCAGATCTCTCTTAACATCTTCAATTGTTATGATATCGCTATCATATATTCTTAAGACTGCTGGAGATATTATAAGAAGAATAATATACTCTATATCTTCTGTCCTAGCTTTCTCTAACTGTTTCAGGTTAGCTTCTGTTAGAGAGTTCTTACCATCCTCAATAGATAATTTAGCTATCTTTCCCTCACCTCCAAACTTAACTATGTTCCGTTCCTGTAGAATATCCTTAACATTGCTAAATATGTCCTTGCCAGCTCTGTCAACGATATCCATGCTTACAGATACCTCGCTCTCATAGTTAGATACTGATAACAGGTCAACTCTCTCTATACTATATATCAGCCCCTCATTTTCGGGATATACAGCCTTGACAGGTCTACGAAGACCTATCCCTATACTTTCCAAAGTCTTGACGAATCTTAAAGAGGGAGGCTCCTTTCTCTCTACTATTCCTAACATTTTTCTCATACAGTACTCCACATAACATCTGAAATTATTACTAATATTGAAACTATTAACATATAGATCAGTAACATGATAATCTATGAGAGTAGCTATGTTGCTCCCATATTTCAGATAAGGCCCTCTCACACATATACTCTCCCTCTCCTTCTGAGAGAGCTCGCATAAAGCTTCATACAACGCCGAAAGAGTACCATCAGTACACACATGCTTGGATCGATAAGCAAGATTTAGGAACGAGCCTAGCACCGTAGATGGAAGAGGCATAGCTAAAGACCGCCCAAGAGTCGCCGGACCACGAGTCTCTGGACTGAACTCTCCAGAAGACCCAACATATATTGGATCAACAGGACTAAACTCTAATGTGACTATCTCTCTAACCATACGATCACCTATGTCACAGATGTAATAAGCATTGTTATAAGTCTCATAACATGCATCAGAAGAGGCTTAACAGCATCTTCTCCTTTCTCAACTATACAACACAACTTACGAAGACGATCAACATTTTCTAGAAGATCCTTTACATGTATGTTCTTAATGCCCTCCTTAACAAGTACATTTCTCTCAATAATGTACCTGACAACACCAGTAAGAGAATCTAAAACATCCCTATCATACTGAACATCCCTGATGGTAGCCAGAGCTGAAAGATATCTCTCAACATCGTACGGTAAATTACGACTAAGTATCCTCGCAGCTATATAAGTGAACAACTGCGAGACAATTTCAAACACGTTCCACTCAGGTTTAAGAGGGACCTTACATACGTTCTCCATACTTACCTCGCCACCCCTACCATATGAGAACGCTACAGTATCCTTACTATACTCTATCCCACTATCATAATCTACCCACGTGCTCTTCTTAGCGAACTTCTCAAGAACATGACTACATTTCTCAATCTCAAGCTGCATCGGATCTAAGATATGTGCAAACCTCACACCATAAGAACGTCCAAACCTTGTCAATGTAGGCATGACAGATGCACCGTTTCTGATCCTATGAAAGTAACGTATGGACTCGTTAAGCGCTTGATAGTTCCTTCTAGTCTCATATACCATCTTCAATGTAGTCTCGACAGGACATAGAGCAGCAACATCATCTCCACCAGCATAGATGACATAGCAATGACAATCTTCACATGTCTTAATATCCTTAAGCGATGTCATCATTAAAGAAGCAGATAACACAGAATGATACGTTGGAGATAGTATAATACTATCAAGCTCAGCTTTAGAGCATTCTTCTAGAGCATTCTTAAGTTCTCTGAGAATACATACAAGTCTTCCGAACCCTTCTTTACACTTTTCATCGTAATTAGATTGAGGACATACTCTATCCATAATATTCTGAAAATACTCCTCAAAAGTTATGAGATCTCCTTTCTTAGAATTTCCTGCAAATATTCTCCCAAAGATTATGTTACCTATGGAATCTCCGTCGCCCTTAACAATAGCGTAATATGACTTAGCTCTTGCAATGACCCTATTAAGCACAGCATCACATATAGGGTCGTCAAGCCTGTAAGAGCCTATACATAGAATTGAACGTATGTCATCTCTGATCTTCCTTTTAACATCCTCAACATTATCGACACTTCTTATAAAAGCTGAAGTTATGCTCGATATAGTTCTCCTTGCACTTGCAAGAGTATCTCCATATCTATAATATTCGAATGAATACACAAAATCTTCATAATCCTTATAAAGATCCTCGACACAAGACTCAAAACTGAAGATACCACTGAGAAGCCCCTTCAATAAGCCTATACACAGCTTATGAGCTCCTTCCTCACATATGATATCGCAGATCTTGGCGACAACGCTATCACCACTCTCATGTAAGTGTTTCCTAAGCTCTTCTGATGAGTTGCGTATTAGGTCGAATATGAATTTATTAGATATTAGATGGATTGATGGAATGGGCTTGACAGTGTCTCCATACGTTGGTCTTGCATATCTTTTATAGAATAATCTCTTCAGTAGACATATATGACATAGTCGTTCATTATCTCTAATATGGCTCCTGTACTCCTCTCTAACGATATCTCGCGTGCCACTAACGTTGCCATAGAAAGGTAGTGAGAAGTACTTTCTACACATACTACAGTACCTTAAGTCGACATTTCTATCAGAGCTGACACGATCTTCATAAAGTCTATCTATATAACTTATATACTTCCCTAATGTAAGAACGTTCTCGCTTCTTATAGAATTTTTCAATAGCTTCTCACGTATAATATAGTTAAAGAGAATATGATAGAACATCTTTCTCTTAAACTCCTCACATGCTTTATCAAAGTTATTAATATCATTTTTGAAGGATTCTAAAATTCTCACTATCACGTTAGAATATTTCTGAAGATACTCATAATATAGCTCTCCTATATCCATCACAACTATTCTAGGCGTAGCGAACGGTGAGCATTCAGAAATCTCGATTACTTTTGCAAAATCTTTCATGACATTCTTATCAAGAGCCCCGTCAATGTCTGCACTACCTAAGATAATATCTACAAGATGTCTCCAACATTTATAGAATCTGTTGATTATATATCTTCGGACAGCGTCCTCAGAGCTTAGGTCAAGTCCTAGATCTCTTATTTTCTCAGAGCTCGGTAGTACGCAGAGTGCTGTACCTGGCATTACTGGCTGAAGAACTAGACTTTTTTCAGCTAGGTAGCTCCAGTAGCTTGACGTTATCAGCCTTATGTTTTCCAGAATGTTCTTGCTAGTTATGTTCCGTGGTAGAATATCATAGAATAACAGTATCCTAAGTAATGGGTTATGTCTCATGGATGGTGATATAAAGATATCAGGACCAATCCTCTCTATCAGTTCTTCAAAGGTCTTTATGACGAGGTAGGATATTATCATGCTGCTAGCCCAGTAGTCAAGACTTCTCCTGCTCGCAGTTATGAATGTCTGTATTCCAGGTATATCAAAAAATACTAGGTATCCGGAAGGTTCTTTCCCCTCTAGGAACCAGTTCACCATTGTAGCTACAGTATATACATGGTCAAAGACCGTGTGCGTTGGAAATCGTGTGTCCGCTGGACTGACCCAACATGCCTCAGCTTTTGCCCAGGCAGCTTCTAGCGTGGTGTAAAGTATGAGATATCTAACAT
>JAADCU010000037.1 GCA_013154355.1 Thermoproteota archaeon
ATATTCCTCTGGTGGATATGGATCACTTGATGTAGACATGTTTATTACAAGATTCTTATCTATTATCTTGAGATCGTGAAGTACTCTTCTAATAAGATTATTCTTAGGAGTACTTTTTCTTCTACCTATGTATGATGTTGCATAACAGTATAGGCACATGTGACTACATCCTGTGTATGGGTTAAGTGTGTACTTTGGTGGGCATGTACATAGTTTTCCTCTCCAGGGATCGAATCTTCTTATCACTTGCTCGGTCACGTTGTCTTTCTGTAACAGTTCTGTAGTTTAGAAACCTTTTAAAACCTGCTATACATCATGTGACGTGGCTTCTCAACGGGATTATGAGATAGTTAATAATGAGTTATTCCTAGCTTACTCATCTTCAACTCCATTTACCTTATGTGAGGTATGTATCATAACTAGAGAAGATAGACCTGGACTACTAGCAGCGATATCTAACGTATTTGCAGACAATGGTATAAACATATTGAACGTGAGCGTGAATGCTCTAGAGCACTCATTCTACTTTGTTGTAGACTTGACAAGATGTATGACAAGCATAGAAGATGTAATAGATAAGATACGTAGCTTCTCCTTTGTTAAAGACGTCTTCTACAGATACATGAGGGCAAGTCCTGTAGTTCTTCCAAGATTCATAAGACCAACCTTCAGAGGAAAAAGTGTGGTAGTTCTAGATAAAGATCTTCTACAGGAGCTTGCAAAAGATGAATTATCATCACTTGTGAAAGTTGCCTACTATATGGGTAGGTCAGATGCTAGATTTGTAAAAAGCTACTTCTCCATAAGTGATCCAATAATTGAAGATCTCCTAGAAATATCTAAGACATTACAGCTTAGAGGACTCTGTAAGATAGATTACGTGAAGATGGAGAACAGTAATAAGATAGTTACTAGACTCACCGACTGTATAGACCCGAACATAGTCATAGAGTACTTGAGGGGAATAGTAGATGAGCTATATAGTAGAAAGTATAGGTACACTATGGATGCTCAATCCATCGATGATCATACTCTACATATCGAGCTCACGTTTAGTAGTTCCTAGCTAGAAGATACTTATCTAATAGACCAGCATCTCTGACAAGTTCACATGTTCTACATATCTCACCTGTAGTAGGCATACCACATATAGAACATCTACCTGTTCTAACCTTCTTCTCAAAGTACTTGACTTCTTTAAGTAGATTTGATAGAGAATCTCCAAATGAGACTATCATATACTTTATGTTAGGATTTCTACGCTCAAGATCTGCTAGAAGAAACTTAAGTAAGTATCGTGGATTATTCCTCACATATGGACACTCACGCTCAAGCATTGGAGTACCCGTCAGATATGCGTATACTGCTATCTCTTCTTCTCTAATATTTCTCATAGGCTTTATACGAGGAACAAAATTCTCAACATCTTCACCAGTAACAGGACCAAACCATTTAAATCTCTTCAGATCATTAGAGAACACGTTAAGTAGAACTGTCTGCGCATCATCATCAAGATTATGAGCTGTCATAATCTTAGTTAATCCTTCTCTTCTAGCAATCTCATTCATCACTCTTCTACGAAATACTCCACATATTGTACACATGTTCACGTTCTTTCCTTTCTCTCTGAGTCTATCATATACTTCTTGAACTGATACTCCAATTATGCTACTTATAGTATATACCTTATACTCTACCCCATACTTCTCACATAGCTCTTTAATATAGGATATTCTCTCAAGCTTATGCTTACTATACTCAAGCTCTTCATCAACAGTGAATACTAGTATCTTCTCAACATATGTTAAGGGTGGCCTTCTTAGATTCTTCATGAGCAACCTAAGCATGACTAGACTATCCTTACCACCGCTCACAGCAACTCCAATAGAATCACCATACTTAACCATGTCAAACTCTCTAATATTTCGTATAAATTTCTCTTCAATAGACTTCATGAAGCACTGTCTACATAATGCTTCTCCTGAAGACTCTCTAAGATAGAATGCTTCTCTCCTACGACAACGTGTACATACTGTACTAACCATCTTACATATATATTACTGTCCTGGATAATATATATACGTGAAGATCGAGATCTCTAGAGGAGTAGGAGGTATAAAGTATGTGAAGATAGTTGAAAAATGTAGACTACAAGACCCAAGAGCAGGATTCAGTATAAAGGAGTATGTTATAGAACGAAGAAGAGACCCATTAACAGGTAAGTGGTGTAGAATAAACGTAGAGAGAGCTCTAAGAGAGAGAAAAGTGGAAGAGAAAGAGATAGAAGAGACTGTGAAGAAAGTATTTGATGAGTATGTACCTACCTGTCCATTCTGCTCAAGTAGAATAGAAAACACTACACCGAAGTTCGAGGAAGGTGATAGAATATATCATGGAAAGGTCATCATAATGCCTAACCTCTACCCATTTGCTGAAACACATGCCATAGGTGTGATAGATCCTGATAGACATGTAATAGATGTATCAGACGTATGTGACTATATTGTTGACATAATTGAGGGAAGCATAACGTATTTTAGAAGACTAGGTTTCAGATATAGGTACCATTACATAAATATGAACTTTCTCTTTCCAGCCGGATCATCTATACCACATGCACATATTCAGATATTTGCTACAGAGTATCCAAGCGTCTATCATGAAGATATATTGAGAAGAAGTGTAAGATACTACGATAAGTACTGTAGGAATATGATGGTTGATTATCTTCTTAGTGAGATACAGAACAGTTCTAGGCTAATAATAGCATCTGAGGATACTGTCACATTTGCAGCATTCTGCCCAAGATCATATAATGAGGTACATATATTACATATGTATGAACATGACGTGCTTAGCCTAGATAAGAGAGGTGTAGATTCTCTAGCAGAACCAATATGTAGAGTACTTAAAGGTTTTAGAAACATACTACTTCAGAGAACATTTAACTTTGCTATACTATCAACATCTAGAAAGAAACATTCAAAACACTTCAGAATAATGGTCAGACTCTGCACAAGAAAGGAACCAGTACCATACTACACTAACGATATAGGATTCATAGAGCTTCTACATGAGGAACCAGTAATAATAACATATCCTGAAGATACTGCTAAGAAGCTTAGACATGGTACATAATCTACATAATAGAGAAATAGCAAGAGGATGCGAGCTCTGTCTAAGAGGTCTCAAGTCCATAATATTCATAACAGGACTATGTAACATAAACTGCTTCTACTGTCCAATAAGTAGAGAAAGAAAAGGAAAAGACATAATATATGTTAATGATGTATGTGCTAACCTGATAACTATTCTCGAAGAAGTAGAATCAAGTATGAGCATGGGTGTAGCAGTAACAGGAGGAGAACCAACAATGGTGATTGATAGAGTAGTAGAACTATGTAGATTACTGAAGAGGGAATATGGTAATGATTTTCATATTCACATATATACTAACCCAGCTTCATGGAATAGATATAGAGCATTTAAACTTCTTAACGATGCTCCTATAGATGAGATAAGACTTCACATAGTTAGTAGAGATGTCTTGAGAAGATTTTTAAGATATCTAGACTTTGTGAAAAATTGTTCATCAATCCTTGGTCTTGAGGTTCCTGTTGTTCCAGGTCTTCATGAGGATATTCATAGTATTGTTGAAGAGCTTTATCATAGAGATATTATAGAGTTTGTTAATCTTAATGAACTTGATGTATCTGAATCAAATTATGAGAACCTCATACGGGCTGGACTTCCTGTAGATAGGGGACGTGTGAGAGGAAGTTATGAGATCTGTGTGAAAGTGTTCTATGAGCTATGTGATCTCTTTCCTGACTTGAGTATTCATCTATGTTCTTCAGTTACTAAGGATAGTATTCAGATTAGATTAAGAATGTTCATAAGATCCTTATACTACTCTACTACGTATCATAGAGTTCAGGATGATGGTACAGTACTGAGATATATAAACGAGAATGTTGTTAGAGAAGTCTTGATTGGTAGATCGTTTAAAGTTTTTGAGCAGTATTAGACTATTCTGTTCTTAATGCTTGTAATGGCGTTATCGTGGTTGCCCTATGTGCTGGACCTACTGCTGCTATTATGTTGACAAGTACTGGAACTATTGTTACTAGTAGAAGAATTGGTGGTGTTGGTATTATAGGTACTGTGAGAGGACCTAGAGTGACCTTGACTGTTCTAGAGATCACTAGTAGTAGTGAGTCTCCTATTATCACTCCAACAAGAGAGATGACTATTGCTTCAAAAAGTACTAGGAAGAATATCTGCTTGCTAGTGAATCCTACAGCCTTCATGACTCCTATCTCTCTTGTTCTCTGTAGTACGCTCATGGTCATTGTATCAAACATCCATAGTCCAATTATGAGTGTTCCAACAGCAGCTACTACTGCTAGAAATATCTGTATTCCTGTGACCATCATCATGTACTGTCTAAGTATTATCTGTGGATTAAATATCTCATATGTTGGAAAAAGCTTCTTTATGAGATTAACAACGTATGGTATCTTATTCACGTTAGATACGAATACTGCTGCAGCAAAGTACATCCTCATTGGCGATATGTAGTCGAAGAATGTCTCGTAGTCTACAAATATTGCCTTGTTGGGGTTACCATACATTGTTGGATGTGTTGGTGCTAGTATTGCTGTGACTGTGAGAGTTATATATCTTCCAGATACTGTCTTTATAACTATCTTCTGTCCAGGATATATTACCTGTACACCACTCTTAGTAAAAGCTAGCTCATAACCTACTATTGCTGTTCCTGGAGCTAGTATTGGTCTTCCCTCAAGTATTGCTGATTCTAGTGATGATGCTCCAACCATGTGAGGTAGATTGTCCAATGTTGTTGGTAGTACTACTACTTTTATAGCTCTACCATTTATGTATAATGTTGCTGTTGCATCTGTTATAGGAATTACTCGAGACACGTATGGTAGCGACTCAAGTTGAACTATCTGAGCATCAGTAAATAGCTGTCCTCCGCTCGTGAATACATATATCACGTTTACTCCAAATGCTGACTTCATTATGCTCGAGATCTTATATTTCAATCCTACTCCTATCCCCATTGCTGCTCCTAGTGCAAGAACTGCTATTATTATGCCAATTATGGATCCTATTGTTCTACCTTTTCTCTCCCATATAGATCTCCATGCGAGTCTGAAATAGTCACTGAGCTTCACGTGTATACTATACTGCTACTGTATTACATGTATTTAAGTAGTTACTCTAGGCGGAGGTTCGTTGAAGTATAAAGCTTAATATATCACGTAGCGTATACATGTATGCATGAGCATAAGGAGACTAATGGTGATCTTCATAATACTCATCTTGACGATTACTTCAGTATCATACGCGTCATACCAGTTCCAGCTATGTGGAGTATCTATACTACGTACTACATCAAGTAAGCAGGGTCCTGTTCTTCTGAGCATATGTCTTAAACATATATCTAGCCTGTTCTTAAAGAATGTTCAGATATACGTCTACGTGTTTAATAGTACCACAATAACACCTCTACCAGTCACGTATAGTCTAGTATATCCATATCAGGAGCTTAGACTAAATATTCTTGTGAATACTACAGTCGAGGCATGGCATCTAGTAAACATAAAAGTATGGTGGGAGAAAGAGCTAGTAGCAAAGAAGACGTGGTCTGGTCTTGTTCCTGGAGGACCATACTCACTCATGCCATCATCACAGGAGCTTAACGCTACAATATATGTTCCTGGAGAACCAGAGCTTAACATACATGTGAGACCTACAGTCTTCTCACCAAGCTCGACATATCTCATGGATGTAAACATCTGTAATACTGGTTCAGGACCTATGTACAATGTTAAGATAGAGATGAATCTAATACCTTCATCAGCGTATATAATAGTTGAGAACACTAAAAACCTGACGCTCTACCTGAGAGAGCTTGATCCAGGAAAGTGTATTACTGATAGATTGAAGGTCACTTCAGGACCTAGCCTAGGTCTAGTACAGTTGAAGATATATACAACATATGTAGACTCCATAGGCAGGATAGGTCAGATAGTGAGGATCTATCCACTAGAGGTCACGTATAGTGGAGTAGTGCAGATAGTTCCAAAGAAGCTCTATCTTCTTGCTGGACGTAAGAACAGTATAGTACTATACATATGTAATAGATATGGTTCAGCTATAGAGAATGCTAGATTCATAATCAAGTCTATACAAGGTGGAATACTTATGAATAGCACGACCATATATGTAGGAAACGTGAGTGCTCACAAGTGTAGACCCATGAGACTAATCATAGTGATACCTAAGACAACTGAGATGATTAGAGGAGTATCACTAGCCTACGAGCTCATGTACAAGATACCACCAGACATACTAGTAAGCAAGTATGGAACAGTTGGATGGTCAATCATTGCCGAGCCTAGACTAGTGATAACACAGGTAACTACTGCACCAAAGCACCCCATGATTGGAGAGGCAGTGATAATATCGGTCATAGTTGAGAATCTTGGTGAAGCACCTGCATATAATGTGAACATAACAGCAGTACCAGGAACAGGGCTTAGTCCAGTATCATCAACATATAGCTTCTATCCAAAATTGAACTCTTATTCTCAGCTACCTGCATCATTCACGTTTAATGTTACAAGAAATGGAACACTAACCTGTACTATAGTTGTAAAATATGAAGATCCTTATGGAGTCTCACATATAGTTAGGAAGCTTGTCATCATTAGAGCTGAGTCTATTACAGGTATTGGATTACTATCATCATCCTCGCTCTCAACTAAGCTTGAGTATGGTAATGCTATGATGAGCATTATTCCATATATTATTGTTGCTACTGTAGCAGTAATAGTCATAGTATCCATAGTCGTAGCATGTAGAAAGAGGAGGACTAGAACATGAGTAGTGAGATAATTGTAGAACTTAGAGATGTATGGAAGATATATAAGATGGGACAAGTACAGCAGATAGCTTTACAGGGAATCAACCTATGTATTGAGGAGGGAGACTTTCACTGCATAATAGGTCCTTCAGGTAGTGGAAAATCTACGCTATTAAGCATAATTGGTGGAATGGAAAGACCTACTAGAGGAGTAGTCAAGGTATGTGGAATAGAGTTAAACAAGTTGAAAGAAGATGACCTAGCTAAACTACGTAGAGACCTGATAGGATTCGTGTTTCAACAGTTCTATCTCATACCTAGGTTAACACTTGTAGAGAACGTTGAACTACCATTGATAGCTAAGGGAGTACCTAAGAAAGAGAGGAGAAGACTAGCTTTAGAAGCTTTGAGAGCTGTTGGACTTGAAGAGAAGGCCTACATGAGGCCAAACCAGGTCAGTGGTGGTGAACAGCAGCGTGTTGCTATTGCACGTGCAATAGTTGGAAGACCTAGACTACTACTAGCTGATGAGCCTACAGGCAACCTCGACGTTGAGTCATCTAAGAAAGTCATGGACATATTCACGTATCTTAACAAGGAGCTTGGAATAACTATAGTACTAGCAACACATAACATAGAGCTACTACCATACTGCAACAGGGTGACAAGATTGAAAGGTGGTAGGATAGTTAAGACATATGAGAAACATGAGATCGAGGGACTAGTTAGAGAACTTACAGAGGTCATCTACCACAGAGCTTGAAAGCTCTCTCAAAGTCGAGTGGATTATACATCTCAGAGAACTGTACAAGCTTCATCACGGTACTACCATTCTTACTAACAATCTTCACAAGCTTCGGAAGATATAGACCACCTCTACATAATAATACTAGTGTTACATTATAACCCTCATAAGACGCCTTAAACATGCAGTCACCAGTCCTATGACCTTCATATAATGCTACAGTAATAGCATTATAAATACCAACTAGACCAGCCTTATCAAACAGAACCTGCAGAGGACTACCACTAGCATTAACAACACTCAGAGAAGCAACAGGACTAGACATAGACACAGTCTTCACAATAGTACAGATCCTATACACAT
>JAADCU010000106.1 GCA_013154355.1 Thermoproteota archaeon
TCTGGTGAGTCCGGGTGTGACACCCCAACTATGGCCGGGTTACCCGAGGCGCAACAACAAAAACACAACCAAAAATAAAAACCTTACCCTCTGATCTTCTCAAGCATTTCTGTTAAGTATTCTGCGCATATGTTCTTTAACACGTCTGGGTCGATCTTTCCCTCTCTATATAACGTGTCAAGCATCTCAGCATTGTCTACGTCTATCGATACTGGACCATCATGGGTATCTATACTCAGTTTCTCGTAGTATGGTAAGAGTATGTGCTTAACTATGCTAAGTATGGGATTAAGAATAGTCTCTCTAGGTTTACAGGGACATGACATTATCTTTCTTCTTATTGTCTCATAATCATCATCTAGAAATATTGCATCATCTGGCCTTGATGAGCTCATCTTAGCATATGCTAGAACATCATCATACGCGTCAACATCTTCGAGAAGTGGAGCCTTGAGTCCAGGTATGAGAGGTGTTGATAATATGGTTACTGGTCTTCTTCCAAGTCTAGTTGCTATGTCTCTGGACATCATGAAGGCAGGTTTCTGATCTATGCTTCCAAGAGCAAAATCGACGTCTAGATATATTGCGTCTACTGCCTGCATGAGAGGGTAGAGTATTTTTGAAAAATCTTGCTCAACTTCTTCTATTCTTCTCCTCAGTATTATCACCGATCTTCTCAGTCTATCAAGTGATGTGTTTTTTGCTGAACGTAGTAGAAGCTTAACGTAATCTGGATCAGATATCATTTCTAGACTATCTACATATGTTGCAGATACTCCAAGCTTGTTTAATAATGATCTTATAGTGGACTTATACTCTTCAAGTTCTTCAGGATTACCCTTATCGTTTATCCATGCGTGGATTGTGGCTTCAAGAACCTTAACACGTATTCCAGCATTCTGAAGATCTTTAAGCTTGAGCATCCATACTAGCCATCCTATGTGTACTCTACTGCTAGGTTCATATCCTACGTAGCATTCAGGTTCACTCTTTCTTAATTTTTCCTCTACTTCCTCTCTCTTGATTACCTCCTCAAGTCCTCTAAGTACGAGCTTAAGTCTGTCCTCCATCCTCACTATCTCATGATTACTAATCACCTATTTAACAATGATAGTGCTCTCTCTATGTTTGACACTAGTTTACTATACTCAGCATCGTCCTGTGGAGCAACTATCTCTACCTCACCTCCCTGAACATCTCCAGAGACCTCGTCCTCAAGTGAGGCCTCAACCTCAGCATAAGCTTCTCTAAGCCTCTCTAAAACGTCTTCAGGAGCTGACCATACTCCGCGTTCTGCAGCCTCTAGAAGTCTTCTAGTGATCTCCTCTAGAGCATACTTGTTATTCTCCATGAACCATCTTCTCATGTCCTCATTAAGGACGTACTTCTCAGCAATCTTGTTAAATATCCAATCGCGTACTTTTCTCGTGGTTGAAGCCCATCCATATACGTGAAGTATCTTTCTAGAGAACTCGCTTGCACCAGCGTATCCATGTTTCTTCATCTCCTCGATCCATCTGTCGTTGAGGAGCTTCGACCTCGCAATTCTTTCAATTTCTTCATCTATGTCCCTCACCTCTATCCTAGAGACGTCGCTGGTATCTACCTGATATATGTCAACATCGTCTTTCAAAGTCTTCACAGCACTGTAGAATCCTCCATGATATGCAAAGTAGCAACAGCATCCTAGCAGGTCATGCTCGTCCGATGGATTATTACGTACTACAGCATCTACCTTAGATATGTTAAGCACTAGGGCCTCAGGTAGAGGTCGACCATGCATCCTCCTAGTATATGCATAACAGGACCAGCTCATCCATACTTTTCCAAGATCTTTAATATCTCTCCATGCTGATGCTTCAACAGCATAATTGACTCCAGCACCATACGCTCCTGGAGGTTCTGCAAAGACTCTACATCTCGCTATCTCAATGCACTCATCACCGTAGATCTCTCTCAACTTTGTTACAAACTCGACATAATGCTTCTTCACGTAGTTCATCTCTAGAGGCTCGTCAAGGTTAACTACGAGCTCTACTGCTCTATCTATCAGATAGATGTAGTTAGGTAAAGTATCTCTAACAATACCACTTATCCTCACAGTCACATCTATCCTAGGCCTCTTCAACTTCTCTAGAGGTATGACCTCGAGATCTACAACATTATCACAGGAGTCCCATACTGGTCTCACTCCTAGAAGATAAAGTATCTCCGATATCTCTTCACCGTCAGCCTTGTATGCATCTATACTCCAAAGTACAAATCCTATAGACTCTGGGTATCTTCCATGTCTCTCAACATACTTTCTAAGAATCTCCTCACCACATCTTACCCCTATCTCCCATGCTGCTCTCGTAGGAATAGATCTCGGATCGACCGCGTAGAAGTTTCTCCCAGTTGGAAGAATCGAAATTTTTCCACGAGTCAGAGAACCTGAAGGACCTGGCTCAACATAGCCTCCAGAGATAGCATTAAGAAGAGAAGTCATCTCACACTCAAAACTCTGCAACATTCTAACCAGCTCTACCCCAATCTTGAACGTCCTCACTAGCTCTCTTCTTAGCTCCTCTCTCGATCTGATAGTAACCTCCACAGTACTATATAGCATTTAGAGACTTAATAACAATTCACTTAGCATGCTCAATAAGCTCTAGAACTGTTCTCGCAAAACTCTGAGCAGCCTGTGGACCACATGCTGTAACAATCTCTCCGCTTCTAACTACTGGACTCCTAGACAATTCTGTACATCCATAGTATCGTACGAGTCTAATAGTTACGTCACATGTGAACATGGTGAAAGGTCTGTTCTGTAACAGATGTGCCATACATAGTATTACAGGAGCTACACATATGGCAGCCACGATACGTCCATTCTTATACATTATTCTTGCTATCTTAACACCCTCGTCGAGAACTTTATCACTCTCCTTAAGGTAGTCTCCAAGCATCTTCACACACCACTGATCTATACCATGTAGACCTAGTTCATGAGCATGATACTCAAGAACACAGTATAATCCTGGTCCTCCTATGAATACTACTGCAAGATACTTAGAGTAGTCTATAGTTCTCAAGGGTAGGTGAAGAGTACACTTCACAATGTGGACCTTGCCCTCTAAGTCTAGGCCAGGTATGGTATCTCTACTAGTCATACATAGCACGTCTATCCTGAAACCATTATTCATCAACGTGTTGGACACTGCACTGTACTCTTCCCATCTAAAATATGGGTACAGTACTACAAGTACTTTTCCTCTCGTACCTACTGTAACGTTAGCTTGCTGTGTTCTCTTTACTGTTGTTACTTCGTAATATATTGCTGTTGCTATTACTGCTAGTATGATAAGTCCTATTATCAGATAGATTCCTCTCCGTCTCATATATGTATTCCTCTGTCACTGGTTCAAATACGTATCCACATCGTGGACATCTAGCTATGACATATCTAGACAGTATGTAGGTATGTGCTAGCAGATTCTGCTGAAGCATCTCATCGATCTTGACTATTGCTCCACATCTAGGACATCTTATGACTACTCTACGAAGACTAGCAACTTCACGACTCATGTGTGTGATCCACGTTATCTTATCTATAATATATATCTAACCTCTCAGCATCTTATGATATTCTCAACAATCTTCACTACACTCTCAAAGACATTGTTAGCAGAGTACTCTTCTCCATAGATCCTTATTACAGGTTCTGTACCGCTTGGACGTACTAGGACCCATGATCCATCTTGAAGAACGCACTTCACACCATCGATAGTTACAATATCAATACATAGATTGCTATCACGTAGTGCTCTAACTATGTCGTCCTTATATTTAGAGAAGAGCTCTCTAGGATCGTCCTCGACCTTGATCTTATGTTTTCTAAATCTTGGAACACCATACCTCTGGTAGATCTCGTCAAGCACGTTATCTACTCCTTCTCTTGACTCTATATCACATATCTGAGCTGCAGTATATATTCCATCTTTCTCAGGAACATGCCATCTAAATGCTACACCACCACTCTCTTCTCCACCTATGTCAGCTTCTCCTCTAATCAATAGTTCTGCTATATATTTTATTCCTACAGGAGTCTCTATGACTTTTATGTTGTAGTCTCTACATATCTTATCTACTAAGCTTGTTGTTGCTACAGTCCTTGCTACAGTCCTTATCTTCCTGTTCTTAGCATACTCATATACAAAGAGGAGTAGAACCTCGTTTCCTGTCAGCACTCTGCCTCTTCCTGTTACTACTCCTATCCTATCACCATCACCATCATGCGATATTCCTACGTCAAGATTGTTCTCCTTAACAATCTTTAGAACGTTCTCAAGATTAGGACCTTCAGGACAAGGCTCAACTCCACCGAAGTCTTGTCTAAACTCGTAGTGTATGCACTTGACCTCATGTCCAAGTCTTCTCAGTATCTCGTCAGTATATCCTATAGTAGTACCATATAGCGGATCGAAGAGCACTCTTAATCTTCTTCCAGGAGAAGAGACTGATGAGACTACGTACTCTATATAGCTCTCACGTGGATCTATTACAACGTCTGGAGCAGTAGAAGGCTGTAAAGTTAGTACAAACCTAGACACTTCATTGCTCTCCTTCTGAAGAATATTCATTATCTCTTCTGCATCTTCATCAGATATTGAACATCCATTATAATCTATCACTTTAACACCATTATACTCAGGAGGATTATGACTAGCAGTCACCTGAAAAGCAAGATCATACTTATACTCTCTGACGGTCCAAGATACGACAGGTGTAGGAGTTGGTCTAGAGACTATGCTGGTCTCAATGTTGAATCTCTTACATGTTTCAACAATTATTCTAGCATATATGTCAGACTTTCTACGAGTATCATAGCTTACCAGTACTCTACCTAGATCTCTCTTCCTCTTGAAGTACTTAAGAGCAGCATATGCTACTGATGCTACTACAAGCTCGTTGAAGTCTCTATCAATTACTCCTCTGACGCCATCTGTTCCAAATCTTATGGATCTTATGATCTCTGTCGACACTACTGATATAAATGTTAGAGAGCTCTAAATATATACGTATCGGGAGACGAACATCAAAGTTGCTCCAGCAGTACTAGCAGGAGGTGAAGGTAGGAGAGCAGGTATTGATAAGAACTTCATATTAATACGTAACAAGTACCTAATAGTGCATCAGATCGAGAGGTTACGAAAAATTTTTGATAAAATATTCATACTATGTAAAGATAATTATAATAGACTTCACAGTATATTGTCTAGAGATATCGTACTGATCAGAGATATGTTTAAAATAAGACATCCGTTATCGGGCATAGTGACAGCAGCATTATACCTGACGGGAAGGTACACACATATCCTAGTGGTTTCAGTAGATCTTCCAAACATGAGTACGAGCTTCCTGGAGTACCTGATATCTTTTGTAGATTCTAACGTGGACTGTGTAGTTCCTAGATGGAGAAGTGGCTACATAGAGCCTCTGATAGCAGTATACAGGATAGATCCTATACTAGAATTTGTTAAACATAATCCACCATATAAGTGGAATAGAGTACCAGTACGCTTACTGGTTTCATATTTAAGAAGAATAATATTTGTTCAAGCAGAATCTATTGTAGAGAAGTTTGGTAATGTATTTCTTAACCTTAATACTCTTAATGAGGTTAAGACTCAGCTAGAATGTATATAAGTCAGGAATCTTAAAGACGAACACGATGTTCGTCTTAGTATCATTTGGAGTAACTAATAGATGTGTACTTAAGTGTCCACACTGTTATAGAGATGCATCAAATATTTCGAAAGATCATCTATCATATGAGGACTGTACTCATATTATAGATGAGATATCTTCAATAGGTACTAGACTTCTCATATTTAGTGGTGGTGAACCGTTGTTGAGAAATGACATATATAGACTCGTAGGTTATGCATCTTCTAGAGGGTTGACATGTGCTATTGCTACGTCTGGTCTTCTAGTGGATGAGAATGTTGTTAAGAATCTTGTGGAGTCTGGTCTTCGATATGTTGCGATCAGTCTAGACTCTACTAGACCTGATGTTCATGATTCTTTTAGAGGTGTGAGAGGTCTATGGGAGAGAGCTATAAATGCTATAAAGATGTTTATAGATCATGGAGTTACTGTTCAGGTAAATTTCACGTTATGTAAAGTAAATAAGGATGATGTATTAAACATGGTTGATCTATGTGAGAAACTTAACGTAGATCATCTACATATTTTTCATATAGTTCCTACAGGTAGAGCATCAGTATTTTATGAAGATCTTAAACTAGATATGGGAGAAGTACTTGAGATATGTCTGAGAGCTGTAGAGCATGGTCTCGGTAGAGTCAACGTGAAGCCAACATGTGTTCCACAGTTCTGGCCTTTCTTGAAGCTGAGAAGACCTGACATCTATGATAAGATCAGTAGAGGTAGAGCTCTTGGATGTATTGCTGCTAGATCCTACATATATGTTTCTCCTAGAGGAGAGGTATATCCCTGTCCTTATCTTCCATATACTATAGGCGATTTAAAGACGATGTCGTTAAAAGATGTGTTGAAGAATGACATAGTTGTAAAGCTCTCTCAACGAGAGCTTAGAGGATCCTGTAGCTCATGTTCGTTCAAGGACATATGTGGTGGATGTAGAGCAAGAGCATACTTCTACAGAGGTGATGTCTTAGAGGAGGATCCAGAGTGCACTATCTGCAGTCTAGCGAGTTACTCTAATTAGGAAGGTCTCACGTAGAGAGAACATAAGCATGTGTCCTGCAGTTGTATCGCCAGCTTTACTGGAGAAGCATGCTCGTGAGAGTCCACTGTTAAGTAGAGCAGTACAGGTACTAGAAGAGGATGAGGAGGTTCAAGAGCTTCTAAGACTAGCTAACGTCTTTGCTGTTCATAGACTCAAATACAATGATCATGGTCCTACTCATGCTAAGATAGCTGCAGGAGCAGCACTAGAGCTCTTCTCTCTTCTTCTTGAAGCTAACATAATGCCTTCATGTATGAGAGATGGTACCTGCAACGATGTCGATGAAGCTAAACTTATAGTTCTCTTAGGAGCATACTTCCATGATATAGGAAACTCTGTTCATAGAGAGAAACATGAGTATACTGGAGCATTAATGGCAAAGGACATATTGGACCGTATTCTTCCAAAGATACTTCCTGAGAAAGGTAGGTATAGTAGAAAAATGCACTACAACATACGTCAAGAAGTCATGCATGCGATATATTGTACAGAGACAGACGTAGAATGTCTAACAGTAGAGGCGGGATGTGTGAAAGTGGGTGATGGTCTTGATATGGCTGAGGGAAGAGCTAGAGTACCATATAAGCTTGGTAAGATAGATATTCACTCGGTATCTGCGCTCAGCATAAAGAGAGTAGAGGTAGGCAAAGGGGTTGAAAGACCTATAAGGATAACAGTCCACATGGAGGAGTGGGCTGGAATATTCCAGGTAGAGAAGGTTCTACTACCTAAGATTCTCAAAAGTGGAATATGCAACTACATAGAGCTAGTAGCAATATCTAGAGGAAAAGAAGTACTCACGTTCCCACCCTGCACATAGATAGATAGAGATAAAGACATAGAATATGTTTTACAGTTGTAACGTTCTAATAGGTTTTTATGCTATTTTTTGTTTTATTTCTTCTATTATTTCTGGGTGTTTTTCTTTGAAGTGTTTGTATATGTTTGATAGTGTTTTGAATGCGTT
>JAADCU010000075.1 GCA_013154355.1 Thermoproteota archaeon
ACGTTTAGTCTATGCATACTCTGACACAGAGAGTGTGATAGTGTCTAAAATGTTTTAATTAATGATAGATAGGTTACAGTATGAGGATACTAGCTACAGCAGACATACACTCTCCGAAGTATCTTAAAAAGTTTGAGAGACTATTAAACACTTATAAACTAGAGATAGAGAATATAGACATAGTACTAATAGCTGGAGATCTAATGGAGAAAGGAAATCTAAATGGTCTAAGACAGCTAGTCGAGGTCCTAAGAAGATTCACGGATGCCCCAGTCTATGCGTGTCCAGGAAACGAGGATTACGATGAGTCTGTCGAGAAAGCAAAGAACCTTATTAGAGATGTCAAGTGGATCATAGATGAGAAGATCAGCATAAATGTAAAAGGTATCACTGTGAACATAGTTGGAAGCAAGGGTGTCCTAGATAAGCCAACGTTCTGGCAGTTAAGACATGTAAAGAACATTAGAGAGATATATGAGAATAGGCTAAAACTGTTAAGTGAGCTCGTAGATAGTCTAGGAGAGAATGAGCTTAACATACTTCTTCTCCATTACGCACCTACGTATGCAACTCTAGAAGGAGAGAACAGGAGAATTTGGTGTTTTCTAGGCACATCAAGACTTGAGAAGAAGATCTCAGAGAAGAAGCTCCTAGTAGTTCACGGTCATGCACATAGATCTAAAAGACGTATTGTAAGGTTAGGAAGATCTATTGTTATAAACGCATCCTTTCCAGAGATCTTTGACCTATACATGATAGAGATAGTAGACAAGGAAGTAACCATAGATGTTCTTAAAAGCAGTGGAGAGAAAGTGAGAGCTCTGCAGGAAGAGGAAAAGAGAATGGAGAAGAGAGGGACGTCGATACTCGACTATGTCTAAGCTTAGCATAGATCTTGTAACTATAGAGCAAGAGTGTAATCTATCAATATCCTGCTGTATATTGATATCTGATATCTTGTTAATAGAGTACACATGTATTAAATATATGACTATTCTGAACGAGGAGTTATGTCAGTTTATTCATAATCAGATTAGGGTTCTAATAATCAAGATGAGAGATGTTGTCAACAGGGTACTGAGACTAGGTTTCTCTAATATGAGTACCATCGAGAGAATTCTGAGATATTGTGTTATTCTTGATGATGTTCGTGAACTTCTTCGACGTTCTCTACTATCTTCTTTCTCTTCTATGAACCTTCTTAGTGTAGTGTTGCTAATTAGTAATTTATTACGTATGATTAGGGTCTGTATCGAAGATCTATATTCTTCGCTGGTTACTACTTTTGATAAACATACAAAGTTTATAGACTAATCCTTAAAAATATAGTCTGCAAGTTATCTATCGTGAAGAATTATGAATACCTGCGATAATGGCGACATTACATCTTCTAAGACCGTGAGATGCATAATAAATTACATGCTTCTAGAGCACCTACTCAACTGTAGACAATACTTATCTTTTCAGGACATTGTTAATGGTACAGGTCTATCTCCCAAGACCATCAGGAGAGCATTGAAGATACTTAGGCAGTTAAACCTTGTGAAAACAGTGTTCGATATCTCTAGTAATCGTAGAACTCTATACACCTTAAATGCTGGAAAAGTTAGATGTTTAGAGAGAACAGACGATATAAAGCCGGGGCTCTACATAATTGATATAGGTCTCGGACTTCCCAAGTACCTGAACATCAAGTCCATAAGACTACTACGCTCTGCTAACCAGGTACTCTACTCTCCTAACGTTCCTCGTAGAATAATTGAGATATCTGCAGCTGAGCATGTAGAAGATGTTTCTAAGCTCTCTCAGTACGAGCTCAAGAGATATATCTGTCCTATAGAGTCTGATGTTAGGCTTATACTTATCGATAAGATACTTGACTCAGACATATTTAACAATATAGTAAACATGATCGAGTGCAAGGAAAATGTCTACTATGTCAGTAATATATCTCCCATACATGTTGCATTAAACATCTTAGAGTTTCCCTGCAAAAAGAGATTTCGCTTTAAGAGAGATTCTACTACAGAGCTCATAATATCTAGCTCCTTATCAGATTTCGAGATTAATAACATATTTAGACTTCTCAAAGTGTATCGTAGAGGAGAATCAATAACTATCGCTAGTGTAGACCTAGAAAACATAGATCTTGAAAGATCTAGCGACTCTACAGAAGGAACAGTCTACATAGCATATGTCAGAACTTAACCTTGAAATATCTCGTAGTCTAGTACCATGTCGTGAGAGTAGTTAAGAAAGATGTACTATATGAGGGAAGAATAATCAGACTTTGTAGATACTATGTAGAGACTCCTGAAGGATTACAGGAGCGTGACATAGTTGAGCATAGAGGTGCTGTAGCAATGTTAGCATTTGTAGATGATCGAAAGATCCTTCTAGAATACAGGTATAGACCTGCACTAGACAAACACATATATGAGCTACCGGCTGGAATACTGAAACCAGGAGAAAGCGTGGAAGAATGCGCTAAAAGAGAGCTTCTCGAAGAGACAGGCTATGAAGCTAAAAAGGTTGAGCATCTGTTAAGTTTTTACCCATCTCCTGGATATACTAACGAGATGATTCACATAGTGATAATGAAGGATCTTGTGAAAAGAGAGAAACCTCAAGCAGAGATGAGTCCTGAAGAGAAGTATATGGAGGTTAGAGAGGTTGACATAGGCGAGGCATTAGAGATGATTAAGAGAGGAGAGATAACTGATGGAAAGACGATAATAGGTATCATGAGCTATCTAATGTTTAAAAGATGATCAGCACTGCAATGGTTCTTCATCGCTCAGTCGAGGGGACCAATCATCACCATGCTTAAGATAAACATAATCTCGGAAATAGATATTCCAGATCCAGTACTTGAACATATCGAGAGTACTCTCTCAGAGATAGCTCCAACAGAGGTAAACGTTCTAGAGGATATCGATTTATCAGATGTCGTTAGAAGCTTTAGAGACGTCACTCGAGGACAGATAAATGCTGAGAAGTTGTTAAATGCTCTACGAGAGGTTCTCAACCCTGGAGAGTTTAACGATAAGATAGTCGTAGTAGTAGACGATGACGGTTATGTACCTGGCCTAAACTTTGTGTTCGGTATAGCTGAACTATGTGGAAACATAGCCATAGTCTTCACAGAGAGATTAAAAGCAACATATATCAGCGGTACTGAAGATATAGCAGCACTATTCTACGAGAGATTAACCAAGGAAATACTTCACGAGCTAGGTCATACACTATGTCTAGAGCACTGTCCAAACAAGAAATGTGTAATGTCTTTCTCGAACTCTATATTTGACGTAGACTATAAGGATGCTAGATACTGTAAGACCTGTATAGAGAAGGCTAGATCGGCAATATCCTGGAGAAAATTCTAAATGTACCACGGTGCTCCGCGGACAAGCATAACCCCCCTTCTGTACTATTCCTCTCAGGCTCCACCCGGACCATCCCCCCGCGGTGGTTCATCGGTCCTTATTTGAGCCACCGCCCGTGGCGCGGTCTCCCGCTGGGGTTACCCCCACGGGCCCGCGGTATGGTGGGGGAGTTTCCTCGGACACCCCGTTGCCGTGGGTGCCCGGCTTGATGCTTGTCCGCGGAGCACCGTGTCATGTAGTTTCTATTGTTCAGCTTTATATTTCCTTCCTCTTACTGCTGTTCTTCTACTCTTACTTCGAGACTTTCCTCTATTCCGCATATTGTTGGATTATCACATTCCTGTAGTAGGCATAGTACTTGTCTTACTGTTAATGGTGGAAGCATCTCATAGCTGTCTAATAGTTTTGCTAGACAGTCCTCACGTGATGGATAGATCTTTGCTAGCTCCTGTATCTCCTCTTTCTCTACGTAGTCTGGTAAGTATACTGTTCCTGTTCTTATGATATCCATCAGTGGTACGTCAACCTTAGCTATGTATTCTAGCACGTCTGGGAGTATGCTGAAGACCACGTGTAGACCATCTATCTGTGAGCATATGTTTCTGAATGCGTGCAGTGTCCTGATGTATTGAGGTATCTGTGGATCATCGCTTGATATTGCTCCCTCATCTATAAATATGATGAGTCCTTTGTAACTTCTAGACTGTGCTAGTCTTGTTAGATCTCTTAGAAAGTCTGTTGGCCATCTTTTTGCATACTCTATCAGATTATGAATACCTGCTGAATATACTTCTCTAAGTCTTTTACAGTAGTCTTCTGATCTAGAGCATTTCGCATATTTTATAAGATTTATTATTAATTGTGTAGATGCTACAGCACTTGTTATAGTGCTGAGGGTACGGTTCTCTAGAGTCGTGGTATCTATGAACGACCTCACGTAATCCTTCAATTCCTCGTAGATGGATAACATTATGTGAGTCTTCCCACAGCCAGCTCTCCCAACTATGGCTACTAGAGGCCTACCCTGCCTAATGTACTTTACCGCAAGCTCCTTAGCTTCTACCCATCTTCTTCCAGCTATCTGACCTGCCCTCCTCGTAGAAGCTATGAGATGCCTCATCTTCTCACCAGCTTTACAAGACCTACCTGCACACCACCAATCTTCAGTCTCAGGCTACCGCCATGACATATAGCATATTTCCATCTCTTAGATGTTATCAGCTTGCTCACGTACTTCACGAACATGTCCTCAGGAATACCGTAGTTTCTCATTAAAAAGTCTCTCACCTTACCAAGATCTATGAAACCTGTAACAGAACTATTCTTAAGTTTCATTAAAGCATCATCGAACAGTCTCTCAAATTCTTCGAGAGATATCGAAGTAACAGTCTCAGGACTAAATATGAAATCTCTAATCTTAACAAGCTCATCATCTTTACGAACACACAATCTAGATCCTCGACCAAACCTCTGAACTTTCAGTAGACCCTCATTGACGAGATCGATCAGATACTTATCCCATCCATCAAAATTAAGTCTCTCAAACACTTTATGAACAGTAGAAGATGGAATACATACATAGAGTCCCTCATCCTCGCCAAATATCACAGCAAGAACCTTCAAAATTCTCCTAAGAGAAATCAAACCCACACTTTAAAAGATGACCACACGTAATTAATAGATCGACAAGATACTTAAAAGATGATACTCACATATATAAGATAAAGTGAGAACACTGACAACCTATCATAGACTAGAAAGAATAAGAACCCACACCAGAGCTCTAGCCTCCTTCATAGGAGTCCTACTCTTCCTACTCCTAATAACGATCTACTGTCTCCACATAACAGGCAGGGTTGTCAGCGTTGCTACTGTTGCTAAGTTTATACGATGTTCACTATTCTCAGTAGGACTAGACGGATATTTTCATAAGATAACTATAAGAATAGATAGATCTACACTTGATATTAAAGGTAAGAATCTGAGAGGTCTTCTACAGATATCGATAGTGACACCGTATGGAGCATATATCTCAAACTACTGGATAGATGATCCTAAAACAATATGTATAGATATATCAAAAGCTTTACAAGATTTTGTAAAATATTATAAAAATTCATTAAAAAGTAACTATCAAGATGTTCCTGAACTAACAATATGGTTCACATTCTACATGTACGATAATGATGGAAACCTATACATAGGATCATACGGCTACGACACGTTTAGCCTTCTCATGATCACAGGCAGATCCTACATCAAGGCTGCGGAGATAGCTTATAACGATCCTTTACAAGCGTTCAAGCATCCTCTTCTCATAATAGTGTCAAGGAGTGAAGTAAATTATATAAACTTTACAAGATTGTTAAAGAAGATTCTCAATAGAATAATGTTAAGACTATATAATACTAACCTCATAGACACCATTAAAAATAGTAGAGTAAAGATAGAAACATCTATAGATCATTGTAAAAACATCATAATGATAAATATATGGAATCTAACAGGAGCATCAAAGAGACTATCTTACGCTTATCTGTATCTAGCTAGAAGCTACTCTGCATATGAAGCATTAAGATGTACAATGTTAATGACAGGTTATGCTGAAGGTATCAATATTATTAAACATTTGAAAAGTATTGAAAATATTACTGAGAATGTTCCTATAAGCATAATATTTAAATGTCATAGTAAGTATCCTATAGAAGCTCTAGGAGAGCTAGTAGAGCCTCCATATGCTAGATACATATCAGGACTATCTTTCCTAGGATACATAATATCAGGATATTATAACATCCATAGCAACCTATGGGTATCAAAGCTCTCCTATGCAAGCTGTAATGCACCTTCCCTATCTTTCCTTATACCAGTATCTTTCATACATGTTGCTAATAGTGTAGTAGTCATATATTATATGCAGAAGATCAATATAAGGGGACAAGATTACTGGCTTGTCATTCCAATATCATCGATGGTCCCAATATACTTTATGAGACTGGAGCCAGCTAACATAAGAGTAACAGGTGGAGCATACCTTATCAACAGATCATTCATGAGATACGAGTTAATATATGAGACGCTGTTACCCACGCATACAGAGTCATCTCATAAAATATTTTCAGAATGTAGTGCATGCTTACCCATGAATTTCTCATACTTTACCTATCTAGCTTGTCCACTAGTTCATTACTTAAACCAATCTTTCTCATCTATTGAGAAGATTTTCTCAAGCTTATTTTATCTAACATGCTTTAATACTAGTCCTACATCGATAGCTTTTCTAATAGGCTTGACAACTTATAATTATACTACTACTAACTTGAGAATCAGGATATATGAGTTGACGGGTAGGTATCAGCCGTATTATCCTGTGAATAATTCTAAGTATGTTCCGCTTATATCTAGCTATGTCGTGGTCGTTCGATAGTTATTCTAGTAGTGATATTATGTTGCAGTATTTTATGTTTTCGAAGTCTCTTATAGAGAATCCATAATGTATTTTTGTGAACTCTCTTCTAAACTCTACTACTCTTGGCCTTATTTCTGCTGGGTCTCTACCTTCTATGAGTATTTTGGCCATGAAGTCTGCTATTGTCTCCATCTCGTTTTCCTTCATTCCGAATCTAGTCATCTCTTGTACTCCTATCCTGATACCTGACGGGTTGTCTGGCGCCTTGTCTCCAGGTATCATGTTCTTGTTAACTATTATGTTAGCTTCTTCTAACAATGTTGCACATTTTGCTCCTCCTCCAAGCTTTGACACGTCAATGAGCACTTGGTGAGTCCTAGTATATCCTAACGGTTCTCCTAGTACTCTAAATCCTCTCTCTGCTAGTGCTTCTGCTAGCTTCTGAGCGTTACGTACTATCTGTCTAGCATACTCTTCTCCGTACTTCAACATCTCTATCGCTGTTATAGCTAGAGAAGGGTACCTGTGCTGGTGGTAGTTTGATGTTACTCCTGGAAATATTGCCTTATCAAGCTTCTCTGCTAGTTCAATCCTGTTAGTGAATACTACTCCACCTTGAGGTCCAGGAAAGGTCTTATGCGTGCTTGCAGTCATTATATCACACCCATTCTCTAATGGATTCGGGAACGCTCTACCTGCTATCAGTCCTAGTACATGTGCTGAATCATGAACAACTAGTGCATTCACACTGTGAGCTACGTCTGAGATCTCCTTGATAGGATGTGGAAATAGGTAAACTGATGCACCAAGAATCACTACCTTAGGCTTCTTCTCCTCTATCATCTTTACTGCCCTATCTAGATCAATGTTAAGTGTCTCAGGATCCCAGGGGAGATCCATAGTTCTAAGTCGAAGTACTCCTACAGCTCCAACCTTTCTATGACTTATGTGTGCTCCAGCTGATATTGGTAATGATGCTACTAGATCTCCTGCCTCTGTTACTGCGTATAGTGCAGCAATGTTTGCTACAGTTCCTGATATAGGTCTAACGTCTGCGTACCTAGCGTTGAATAGTCTACACATGAGGTCGTTACAGGTTCTCTCAAGCATGTCCATGTACCTCGTCCCCTGGTAAAACTTGTTTCCTGTGGGACCTTCAGCATATCTTCCCATCATGTCGTTAAGATACACGTACTCTGCTAGTGGAGACATCACGTTCTCGCTTGCTATGAGGTTTACTGTTTCTAGTCTTCTCCACCTATTATGTGTGCTCACTATATCTAGCACCTTCCTTGCTAGATCAATTAGTGATGGCTCGTCTATACTTGGAGACACTGTCTAAGACTTGTGCAGTGGATTAATAAACATTGTTACTATATGAAAGTCTACTTACTGAGCTTAGGCTTGAACCTCTCTAACAGCTTATCCACTATCTCAAGTATGGCCTTCGAGGCCTCAGTATCAGGGTACTTTAGTAGGAATGGTATTCCAGAATCATTTGCTTCACTTATTCTTGGATCTAGAGGTACAGCACCTAGAAATGGTATTCCAGCCTCCTCAGCAAGTGCTTTACCTATCTCTTTTCCAAAGATGTAATATCTTTCTCCACATTTTGGACAGTAGAAGTAGCTCATGTTCTCTACTAGACCAAGAATAGGAACCTCTACTCTCTTAGCAAACTCTATTGCCTTTCTGACAATTCTCTTAGAGATCTCGCTAGGTATCGTAACTATCACGGTCCCGTCAAGCTGTTCTGCTAGTAGCTGAGCTATGGTGAGCGGCTCATCACCTGTTCCTGGAGGTAGATCTATTACTAGAAAGTCTAGATCTCCCCAGTATACTTTTGTAAAGAACTCTTCTAGAAGCCTAGCTACTAGAGGACCTCTCCATATGACGGGAGTCTCCTCACTTGGTAGTAGAAAATCAGTAGACATGACTCTTATACCAAGTGGTCCATGAGGTGGTATTATCTTCTCAACTGTCTGATCAACCATTATCTCTCTAGGTCTAGCAACTCCAAGCATCTTAGGTATTGTAGGTCCATACACGTCTGCATCTATGACACCTACCTTGAATCCTCTTAATGCGAATCCTATTGCAAGACTTGCAGATATGAAGCTCTTTCCTACGCCTCCTTTACCAGATATGACAGCTATCTTGACCTTGACGTTTCTTATGGACTCTTGGACTCTCTGCTTGATCTCTTCGAAGGATATGGGCTTGGCTACAGGTTTCTCTACCATCTTTCTATCAGTCTACTTGCATTTGTCTAAATTTTAACGTTTTATTCACTCCTCCTCTTCCTCTTCAAGCTCCTCCTCTATCTCCTCTTCAACTTCTTCTTCCTCTTCCTCCTCTTTCACTTTCTTCTCTTTCTTCGTCTCCTTGCCTTCTTTCAGTTTCTTCTTGAGCTCTTCGAGCTCCTTTCTAAGCTTCTCGATCTCCTTATCTTTCTCCTCTAACATCTTCTTCAACTTCTCTATCTCTTCAGCTGCAGCGCTGGCTCCAGGTCCAAGAAGCTCTTTACACTTCTCTGGAAGCTTATCACTTCTGACCCAGTATATGACGCTTGTCTTCTCCTTGTTCCATGTTATTCTTCCTGTCTCGAGATCTACCTCTATTTCTGCAGTTATGACAAATATGTCTCCTGGCTCTATACCATACTTGGGTACTATCTCGTTGAAGAACCAGTTCTTCATCTCCTCGAAGAGCTTTGAAACGCTCTGTTTGAACTCTCTTGACTCTCTCAGCTTATTGAATAGTTCTTCTCCTTCTTCACCAAACTGTTCTCTTAAGCTTCCAGCAATTGCGCCAAAGAGTAGTCTGAAGAAGTCTGGTCTACCTTCTTTTCCATATCTTCCAAAGAGTCTTCCTGCCGATGTCTTTCCAGTTATCCATCTTATTCGTAGGACTTTACGTCCCTCTACCTCCTCGACTACTGATCTTGCTTCTCCTCTCTCAATTGCTTCTTCTGTAGCTGCCTTTTCTAGGTCTTCAGGTCTGCCCTTGATCACTATTCTCTCTGGCATACCTATCTTATTATTACTCAGAGTCCTGTCTTATTAGTATTCTTCTCGTGCTCATTCAAGTATATCCAGCTATACTTGAGGTGAACCTTGGTTAAAACTCTTAAATTAGTTTAAGTATAAATATTGAAGCACGAGATGGTTCGAATCTTGATAACAGATACCGTAGATGAGGAACTGATATCTGAGCTAGCAAGCAGGGGGCTTGACGTAGATTACAGACCTGGAATAAGTAGGGAAGAGCTTCTACGTGTAGTACCTGACTACGAGGTCCTGATAGTTAGGAGCAGGACAAAGGTCGATAGAGAGGTAATAGATAGAGCAAGAAAGTTAAAAATAGTTGCTAGAGCTGGCGTAGGACTAGATAACATAGATGTTGAATATGCTAAGAGCAGGGGAATACAGGTCATAAATACTCCAGAGGGACCTACAGAGTCTGTTGCTGAGCTAACTATAGGACTAATGATCGCTGCTGCACGATACATAACAATCTTTGATAGACTTGTCAAGGAGGGAAAGTGGCCTAAGGGCAAGTATGTTGGATTTGAGCTTCAGGGTAAGACTCTAGGCATAATTGGTCTAGGTAGGATAGGTTCAAGAGTTGCTGAGATAGCTAAGGTGATAGGAATGCACATAATAGCGTACGACATAGCTGATGTTAGAGAGAGAGCTGAGAAGCTAGGTATAGAGCTTGCTAGATCTCTAGAAGAGCTATTACCGAAGTGTGATGTAGTGACTCTCCATGTACCTCTCACAAAATCCACGTATAGGATGATCTCTAAGAGAGAGTTCGACATGATGAAGGATGGTGTAATATTCATAAACACGAGCAGGGGAGAGATAGTTGACAATAGGGCACTACTTGAGGCTCTCAAGAGTGGTAAGATAGGTGTTGCAGCTCTAGACGTCCTAGAGAACGAGCCTCCTAGAGAGGAGTGGGAGCTAGAACTGGTGAGGCATCCTAGAGTCATAGTTACACCACACATAGGCTCAGAGACTTTTGAGGCAAGGAGAAGGATAGCTAAGCTTTTAGCTGACAAGGTATGTAATGCTCTTAGAAGCATGGTGATGACCCTACACGGGGACAGATAGGTGAAGAAGGGAACGATAGCTGAATCCTGGCCCTGTACTGTTGAGATACGTTTAGAATCCGATAACTCTGATATTCTCACAATGCTCTACAGAGCTCTAAAACCATTAGAGAAGGAGCTCAAGTTCCATAGAGGTAGATCAAGCGTTACTATTGAGAATAGGTCACTAATATTGAGAGGAGATGCTAGAGACTTAACAAGTTTGAGAAGCGTGATCAACGGACTTATGAAATGTCTATACTTGTCATACATGGTGATAGCAGAGGATCTGAGAGTAAATAAATAAATAGTTGACATGACATGTAGTCAATACTATGAGTGGTCAGATACCTCCATCACTGCAGGCAGAGATAGAGAGACTACAAGCTCTTCAAGCACAACTACAGAACGTTCTAGTTCTAAAACAGCAAGTAGAGAACGAGCTTAAAGAGATAGAAAGAACTATAAGCGAGATAGAGAAGGTGCCACCAGACTCAAAAATATTTAAGATAGTTGGAACCTTCCTGATATCAGTATCTAAAGAACAGGCACTGAACGAGTTAAAAGAACGTGAAGAGCTACTCAAGCTAAATCTCACAAGTCTATCAAAGCAGGAATCAATGCTTAGAAAACAGATAGAAGAGCTGAGGTTAAAGATAAGTGAGGCTCTCAGACAGGCAGGAATGGGTGGTGGAGCGCCAGGTGGTGGAGGAGGTTAATATAGAGCTTCTTCAACATCTATCAACACTTCTAGCTCAAAAGATAACAGACTATGTCATAGATAGGTTAAAAGGAAGAAGAATACGTTCTCTAGAGGTCAAAGTAAGGATACTAGACTATGAGAAACTACTATTCGACATAGAGGTAGATGTTGATACAGATCTTCTAGTATCTGATAAGTATCTTGATAAAGTTGTTGAAGAGGCGGTAGACTACGGATTCTCAGTACTTGATAAGGTTATGAATTATATACTGGAGAGAAAGATGAGGATAAGTCTAGATGAGCTTGAGAGAATTATTGAAAAGTATTCCCGAGCCGATACTAGTCATAGCACATAGGAATACAGATTTTGATGGTTATGCTTCACTTCTCTTAATCGATAAAGCACTAAGAGACCTCAATAAAAGTAGTATAGTACTAGCATCTCCTGAAGGAGTATCTAAGTCTGTACGTGACCTATTAGAGAAGTTTAACATTCCTCAGAAAAACATAGTTGAATCACCAGATAAGCTACATCTAAGACCTACGTCATGCATCATAGTTGATACAAGCTCTCTATCACAGATAGAAGATTTTGTAAAGATAGTAAAAAACGTAGAACATCTCGTATGGATCGATCATCACTCAATAAGAGTGAGTAACAGTCTACAGATAAGAAATATGTACATAATAGCTGATAGAAATGCAACATCTACATGCGAGATCATACTGAGAGAACTACCAGAGCTAGTAGATAGTTTAGATGTAGAGCTTTCAATACTCTCTCTTGCAGCAATACTAGTTGATAGTAGAAGATTAGCTAAAGCCAGCTCGACAACGTTTCAAATACTTTCAAAAATTGTTAAAAACATCGAAAATATTTATGAGAAAATTATAAGTTCAATATTTCAGAGAGATATGCCTTTTGATGAGAAGATGGCTAGAATAAAGGGAATGCTTCGTACAGAAGCCTACAGATTTAATAATAACATACTCTGTATAAGTCACGTTAGTGCACATGAGGCCTCTTTGGCAAGACTTCTACTTGATGCTGGATGTGATATCGCAGTAGTAGTTTCCGAGCATGAAAAAGAGTTTAGAATAATAGCTAGATCTAGAATTGATATTATATCAATGGCAGAACTATGTCAGAAGGTAGCATCTAAGTACATGGGTCAAGGAGGAGGTCATGATAAGGCAGGTGCTGCTGCAATACCTAAGACTCAAGATCTGAGGCTAAGAAGACTCATGAGAGAGGTATTACGTACAGTATCAGAGATGCTTAATCAGAGGTTAAGAAAGGTGAGAGCTAGATAACTATATTAACTCTATCTCAATCTTGACATCTTCAGGAACTCTTATTCTCATGAGCTGTTTTAGAGCTCTCTCATCAGCATCCATGTCTATGAGTCTCTTATGTATTCTCAGCTCCCAGTGATCAAACGTATGATAGCCCTGTCCACTTGGAGCTCTTCTCACCGTGACTATTAGTCTACGTGTTGGAAGAGGTATTGGTCCTGACACATTTACTCCACACTTCTTAGCTATGTCAACTATCTCTCGTGCAAGCTCCTCCACCTTCTTATGATCAGTTCCCCAAATTCTAATTCTAGCCTTTCTAGGCATTCATAATCATGAGCTTGAGACCCTCTTTAAACATTGCCTTAACGCTCTCACGTTCAGGTAAGTTAAGACTAGTTTAATTAACCCACTCTACCCTAAGTTCTATCAAACCAGAAGATGATAGCGAACAAGTTGAAAGAATTTGCTAGAAGGGAAACACTTCTAATATCACTGCTAGCACTATTTATTATCCTCCTAGCAACATTTAGAGAGCAGTTCATATACGAGATACCTGAGCTAGTAGATGTAAATACCATAATAATAATATTTATCTTCATAATACTCTCAAGATCATTTGAAGAATCCGGTGCATTCCAGAGAATTGCTACACATGTTGTCAGAAAGTTCTCCAAGAATCCTAAGAAGGTTCTAGTGCTACTCATAATCATAATATCACTGGCATCAATGCTCATAATGAATGACTGTGCAGTAATAATGTTCATACCTCTCTCACTCTACATAGCAGATATACTAGAGATAGATAGATCTATAATAGTAACAGGTGTGGCAGCAGCAGCAAACATAGGATCAACATTAACACCTTTCGGAAACCCTCAGAACATAATAATATGGAGGACAAGTAAGATCACTATACTACAGTTCTGTGAAATAACTGCACCACTAGTAATAGTTCTATTACTAGTTCTAATCGTTATACTATTACTTTATACTAGAAATCTTTCGAGTATTCAAATAAAACTATGTAGACAGAATATTAAGATAAATAGAAAATTGCTAACAACATGTATAATACTCCTGATAGTAGATGTGTTGCTTATAGAGATGAATAGGATAATAATAGCCTTACTAATAACAGTAACCTCGATACTTCTAGTAGAAAGAAGGATATTTAAAAGACTCGACTATACCTTGATTCTAGTTTTTATACTAATGTTTGCAGACTTTGGAAAAATATCCGAGCTAGTATCAAGATATAGTTTCTTCATGAGAGCTTTAGATAGTCCAGCCCTAACATATCTTACAAGCATAGCTATATCTCAAGCAATTAGTAACGTGCCTGCAACAATAATATTCATACATTATGTTCACTCTAGCACTATACTGAGAGCACTCGTATACGGAGTTAACATAGGAGGACTAGGAACCATAATTGGGTCTCTAGCTAACTTCATAGCTGTGAGACTATCAAAGACTAGCGTGAACGGTTATCATAGGTATGCACTGCCCATATTCCTGTTATCTGTGATTATTGGAATAGTATTTATTCTTCTGAGATTAGTCTGAGAAGAAGCTTGCCTTCACAGCTGAGCTTAACCTTCTGATTCTCTACCTGGATCAGGTCAGCTATCATGAGTTTTAGCTTCTCTATATCACTGTTTAGAGCATTCTTACGAAGAATGTTCTCAAGCTCCTCTACTGATATATCTCTCTTTGCAAGTTCTCTAACTATGTTAAGTCTCACTGTAAGGCTTCTCACGAGCTATAGTCTGAGTATGTGGTATTAAGGGGTGTTGTTTACTATCTGTTATATAGTGAGATGTATGAAAGTTTTAAGGTTCACCGTTAAGGAGGTCCCAGTAATAACGTACTGGGATGCTAGAAGGATAGCTAACGCTATTATGAACAATACTTCTCTCAAATATGTGAATGTGTATGGATTTATGATAGAGATCTACAAAAATGAGCTAATCATAGGCTCGGAGATTGTTGAAACTAATTACGCTCTAGAATTCATTAGTAGGTATCTAGATAGAGAATGTGATGAGACTTGTAAGACGTTGATATGTGTCGAGGACGGAAAATTGAAGAAGACCATCATTGCCGGTGAGAGCTTCTACAAGCTTTGCCAAGTACATGAAGAGTGGGCTCCAACGTTGATGATAAACGGCATAGTCATGCATACATTACTTAGAGATCCTTTAGAGTACTCAAAAATGAAGGTCACATACGTTAGGAGGGGAATGAGAGTACTTGATACCTGTGCTTGTCTAGGATATACTGCATACATGTGCTTGGAGCGAGGTGCTAGGTATATTCTATCTGTAGAGATTGATGAAAATGTTATAAATCTTGCAATGATAAATCCTATAAGTAGAAGAATATTCTCTAAAACTTCTATAGATCTTGTACATGACTCTATACTAGATGTGATATGTGAATTACGTGATTCTTCATTTGATTATATTCTTCATGATCCTCCTCGACTGATGTCAGATACTGGTGATCTCTATAGTAGAGATCTCTATAGAGAGTTCTATAGAGTACTTAAGAGAGGTGGCATACTGTTTCATTATACTGGTGCTACTGGGTCAAAATATAGGGGATTAGACATTGTTAAAGGTGTTGCTAGGAGGTTAAGAGAGTCTGGTTTTGAGGTTCTTAAGATCATTGAAGGGTTTGGTGTATACATGGTGAAGCGTTAGAATGTATGTTTACTAGATCTTTTATTGCTGCATCTAATGCCTTTATCGTACAGGTCTGTAATATCTTCATTATCTTGTTATTGTTCGATATCTCGCTTGTGTCAATATATATGAATATTTTTGGTGATCTCTCCCATGCATCTCTAACAGAGCTCGTTAATGGTGATATGTTCTTAAGCTCGATAGGTGTTCCATCTTCTCTAGATACTATGTATATGTCTATGTCAGGTTCAAAGTATGCGAAACCTATTATCACTGTTGTTCTGTTTCCTTCCTCTATGCTTCTACATAATTTCTCTACAGTCCTGAAGGTATCCTCGTCTACACCATATATTTCTAAAGATATTTTTAGCTCTGTTATAAGCCTCTTATAAAATATTGATAATAGTTCTTCAAGTACTTCAGGATTTTTACAGATCTCATATATTAATGCTCCAATCCTCTGATTAAACTGTAGTGCAGTCTCTCCTGTAGCATTTTTCAACGAGTTCTCGAACTCTACATCTCTCTTCCATACTGGTCTATAGTAGCTTACTCTGAGAAGTACGCTATCGATTATCTTTTTTCCAGCTTCTCCAAGTACCTTGCATATATCTTCATAATATGTTGAGAGTAGTGTAAATAGAGAGTAGTCCGTAAGTTTTAGGACATCTCTTGAACTTATTGTTCCGCAGGCAAAGTATGCTAGATCTCTAATATGTTGTCTAACTAGGTCAAGCTGTGCAAGCTCCTCTAACTTTCTTATGAGAAGACTGTAGAGCATTCTGATAAGTGTTGACATTAGCGTAACTTTGTGATGAAGATATACCCATTTATAGAGATTATACCTAGCTATGATGAATCCCTCCAAAGAAGGCCTAGCTTTCTCATTAAATGCTATCAATACCTCATCAGAGCTCTTCTCGATCAGCCTCATGTTTGCCAGTATTCTCTCTACGTCTCCTAACGTTATGTTAGTGCTCACGCTTGCACCTGTGAAATATAGATCACGAAGCATGTAGTCTACTCTATCTGCATCTAGAGTACTAGAGATTGAGCTGTTGAGAAGTTTTAATGCCTTCAGTGTGTTCTTATCATATTGTCGTACTCTCTGAAGATCGTTCTTCATACTTTCTAAAACTGCACCTATTTTAAGAATCTTATTGAAAACTTTTATAAATAATATATCCTTAACAAGATTTATATCAATGTTAGGAAGTTTCTCTCTTATAGTTTTAGAGAGATCTATATTATATGTAAGTAACATGTATGTTATAAGCTCATGTTCTTTAGCAACATATAACGAGAGAGCGATCTCTCTTAATCTTACCAGCTTTTCATCATCTATGTTAATGATCTCTCGTAGCTCCTCTCTACTTTCAACCTCTCTTACGAGAAGGTATGACAGGTAGTTCTCTAGACTATGCGAGAACGGGTAATGCCCAATATCATGTAGAAGCGCTGCTATTCTAAGGTTCTGCAATATGTATGAGAACCCTTGATCTTTCATGTTTAATTCATCTAGAAGATCCTGAACTATTCTCCTAGCTACATCTCTCTCTAGAAGTACTTGAAATATCTTAGTTACAAGATGAACTACTCCTAGACTATGCTCAAATCTTGTATGCCTAGCCGTAGGATATACCAGGTGAGCGAGACCAAGCTGGTTAACATATCTTAATCTCTGTATAAAGGCGCATCCATCAACGAACCTCACCTCGTCCTCTGTTAGCCATATCCATCCTAGTACTGGATCTCTAACCTGCTTTGAATATCTTAACACAGGTCGCAGAAAAATCGTTATCGAATATATTTAGCTTTTTTCTCAGCTTAGCTCAGCCTAATCACCACATCATTGAAGGTCCAGCTCATCACCTGGAAACTTCTAAAGATGCATCATTTCTCAGGCCGAGAGACCCCTCCTCACGTATCGGCTGTGCTGGGACATCATATAGACGTGGAAAAGCTTTATAAATATGTCTCTCCCCAGAAGTATCGGTAGCTGAGGAAGCCGAGACGGCTTCCAATGAGGCTACCTGACGAGCCGCGGGGATCTTACACTTGTCAATTCTCTTAAAAAGATTGAGAATCTATAAAAGTTCTGAAAAATTAAGCTAAACTAACAAGTTATCATGTTTGTGTTAGTTTTTTGAGTAGTAGTACTGCGTCTCCGATGTCTAGTCGTCCATTGTGATTGAGGTCGCATGGAACATTACTATGAAACTCACCAACAAGAATACGAAGCAACAAAACAACATCACCAACATCAAGACGACCATTATGATCGAAATCGCATTTGAGCACGCCAACAGTTATGTTAGTGGTCATTATTCCAAACTTAAATATTCTACCTTCAGCATCCATGAGTGATGTCCTAAATCTTATAGTCAATATACCTATTCTTAATCCCTTAACATACATGTACGCTATTGTTGCTATGTAGACTCCAAGGCTTCTACTTCCTTTAACCCTTATCTCTATCCTGTTATTCTTTATGATCTTAGATAGTGAACCATTTATATATTTTAGACCTGGTCCAGCAGTTATGTTCTTCACTTCGGTAGGTACGCCAGTTAAGTCCATTGTTATATTTATTGACTTTACCCATGGACAGTCGACAAGTTCTATCCTTAGTGGTGTAGTTACGTTTACTGGTATTGAATGTGGTGATATCATTATGCTGCAGCCAAAAGTACGTATTACTCGTATTATTAGAACTTCAATATTATTCTTTCTCGTGATCTCTCTAATAGTGTTATATGGATTGACTATGACCTCTATAACATAGAGTCCAGCTCTAAATCTTCCTAGAGAGACTGTCACGGGTATGCATTTTCCAGCTGCTACTAGGCTTATAGTGCTCTCATTTACAAGTCCACCATTAACAAATACTTGATACAATACGTTGCTCGCATTTTTTGTACCTACATTACATATCTCAAATGCTGCTTTAATGAGATCTCCATTTACAGGATATCTTGGTATAATTGTGAGATTTTTTACCGCCAAGTCTGGAAGACTAACATTAGCTATCTGGACTGTCGCATATGTGAAATTAGATATGTAACCATTTGCTGATGCTACTGCATAATAGTTCAGAACTATGTTTCTTGCATTAGAGATGTTTGGCCGTGGTAAACTTATCACTGCTACACCATTACCGTCAGTGATACCACACTTAGTCATTGTCTGAAAAGAAGCTTCAACATACCTTCCCTTGTAGGGTATCTCTGCAGTATAATAAGCTGAGACGCATACTCTAGCTCCTCGTACGATCTTATTTTCTACATTTAGAACACGGAACGTCAACGTTACACTAGAAGTGTTAGCGGCAAGATCGATATATTCTATGCTTGGTGTCTTATATATGAGTTTTAGTGGAGAAACTACATAACAGTATATCTGATAGATGCTCCACAGGGTATTATATGCAAATATACAGTACTCACCATAGTTGTTATATCTTGTGAGCTCTACCGTAGTATTCTTGTCCAGGATCTCTGTATAGAGTACCTTGATGGGGGTCTCGTACGGCGTAACTTTCTGATAACTCAGTACTATAGGTCCGTTAATATATAGATCCACTATTATGTTCTTGTTCTGAAGCTCAACATTGCTAAGAAGGTTAGAACCTATGGAGACAGTATCTATCGCATAATTCCACTTAGATGCTACAACTATGAAGTAGTCAGATATGAAATATCTTACTGGAGCCCTAATTTTGATCATTGCCTCACCTTTCTCGTTCGTCCTTATAGTAGTCTCATAACCCCAGCTCGCGTATATCCATACCTTCTCGTTTGACATTGGCCTAGTACCATTATGAAGGTATACGTATATGCTGCATAATCCTCTAGATGAGCAGTAAGCATATGAGTATAACTGTGGTGTTGAAGGTTGTGGACGATGATGTTTTAGTGATGGAAGTACATATATTAGAGATGATCCTATAAACTGTCCTTCATAGTATATGGATACTGAGAGACTTCCCATATATTTTAAGAGTTCACTAGGTATTCTAAGCGTCGCAAAACCTATACCATCTCTTATAGTGATATTTTCTTTAGCAATTATACGATGTGAACCATTTATGAGAGTGACGCTAGCTACTAACGTTACTACGCCAGATATTGCAGTAAAGTTATCATCATAGAGTACTATCATCATCTTTATTACCTTCCCATAAAAGTTCTGTAGATTGGAAGGCATAGTTGCTCCAAAGCTTGGATATACACTATAATCAAGAAAGTCGATACCTTGGTAAAATATGCTATATGTTCCAAGATTGTGTAAGTCTAATCTTACTTTTGTGACTCCGTTCTTAACGTTTAAGTTCTCTCTCTTATTTGGCCATAAAGTCACTGGTAGAGAACCGCTGTATGGTGTTCCTGTTACAGGTCTTACTACTGCTACATATGTTCTTATGATACTATCTTTGAGCTCGCTAAAATACGAGGGTATGGATAGTGCATCTGTTACTGTAAAGTAGGATGATGCTAAGCTTGACTGACCAACACAGTATTTATCATGACATACCTCTATCTGACAGTCTACCGCTTTGTTAGGTGTTGTTATAGTGATCTTTGCTAGACCGTACCTGTCTGTTATTGCATACTTATCTACTATAAGCTTACTATCACAGTACACTTTGAACTCTATACGATAGTTACTTACAGGTCCTTCTCCATACTTGAGAGCTACTGCATATAGTGTGAATTTTGTGTTCTCTGTTACTACTCCCTCTTCTACGAAGGGTATGATCGTTATGTTTCCAGGCTGTAACTCATATACCTTCTTTACAGTACCTCTAGAATATATGATCAACATCTTTCTTCTATTGTGTATCATGTAAAGTGTATGATAAGTGAGCTTTGACGAGGTTATAAGTCCATATGATATGGCTGTTGCCGCCAACGTTATAGCTATTATAAACATCATATAGAGCTTGATGTTCATAGAATACTAGCTTGATTACGAGACTAATAAGCTATTCCGTAAGGTATAATAATGTGAAAAAGGTTATGAAGAACCTGTATAGGTCTATCATAGATGAGGAGGATCTGTCCAGTATGTGGTAGAGAGGTTGATCGCCTCATTAATGGTCTCTGTGAGGAGTGTTTTCGTAAGAGTAATCCTCTAGTACGTGATCTTCCTAGAATTGATAGATTGACATTTAGAGTCTGCGCTATCTGTGGCTCAGTTCTATACAAGGGTAGATGGACTAGAAGAATAGACGTCATAAGAAAACATATCTCAGACCTAATTAAGACTAGAGGAGTAATAACTAGAGTAGAGATAGGAGACATAGAGCTTGAAGAAGGTGAACAGGAAGTTGAAGTAAAGATATGTGGTAAAGCTAGTGAGAAGCTGAGTGAAGAGTACTGTGAGACCTATAGAGTCTACGTGAAGCTTGTTCCTGATATCTGTCCAACCTGTAGAAGCATTGCCATGGGTAAGGAGAGAGCATTGATACAGGTTAGATATGTAGGAGAGAAACATACTAAAGAAGATCTTCTCCTTGTGAGACATATAGTAAGTCAGGTACTAGCTAAGAGCGATGAAGTACAGAGAGGTGCTGTAATAGATATCGAGGAGACAGGTAGCGGATTCGACATAAAGCTGACTAATAACACCATAGCTAAAGCTATAGCAGCTGCAATACATAGAGCATTTCCTAGCAGAATCATAGAATCTCATAAGCTTATTGGAATGGATAGAAGTGGTAAACCTATAACTCGTCTAACAATAAGCATCCATGTCCTAAATCTGAAGAAAGGTGATATAATAACCCTAGATGGAAAAGATATATACTACGTGCTTGCAGTATCTAGAAACAGCATCTACTTGAAGAATCTAGAAACACGAGAAAACGTGAGAATGAGCATAGGAGAGATACTGAAAAAAGATATACGTAAGATGAGCATAGAGACAGGTTATGGAAAGATAGTGAAAGAGAAGGATAGAACATACGTAGAGTATAGTGGTAGAGTAGTGGACATGGGCTCGAGAGATCTTCCTGAAGGTTCTCTCATAAAAGTTGTGATACTTAATAACAAGATTATACCGATCGATGAAGAGATCATAATAGTAGAGTGAGAAAATGATAGAGGAACTTTTTAAAGATAGAGAGATCGTAATATATAGATCAATATCAAATCACTATAGAACAAATACCTATATTGTCCAGTCAGGGCTAGACGTAGTCATAGTTGATCCTGGATTTGACATAACTAGGAAGTACATGGTTAAGTACATATATGATAGACATGTTAGACCATGCGAGAACAAGTACATATTCAATACTCATGGTCATCTTGACCATACGTGTTCAAACATGGATTTTAAAGATCTTGACAAATCGATAACAATAATGATACATAGAGCAGATGCATATCTTCTAGAAGACTATACCGAGCACGACCTGATAAGAGTAACACTGGGACTCTACGATTATGCTCCTGAGCTATTTGGATCACGTAGACATAGTCCTGATATTCTACTAGAAGATGGAACAAAAATAAAGATTGGAGATCTAGAATTTCATCTAATACATGCACCTGGCCATACTATGGGAAGTTCTGTACTTTATTCACCAGAACTAGATATTGCGTTCACGGGAGATGTAATACTTGATAGAGGTATTGGAAGAGTAGATCTTCCACATTCTAATCCTTCAAGAATGATATCCTCCATAAAGAGACTGTTAAACACTTTCACAGATGTCACACTTGTATTACCAGGTCATGGAGAGCCCTTTAGATTTGGAGAACAGAGATCAATAATAGTTAATGAGGTCGAGTCTCTAGTCACCGAGTCTCTCGGTCTTGAGTAACCTGTTCTCTAGTCTTCTCGACCTTTTCAATACAGTAGGGACATACGTTCCTGAACATGCATTGTGAACATTCTGAAGGATCTCTAGGAGATGTCCAGTTTCTAAGAAGGTCGACTACCTCTGTATCTGTCATAGGGTCTGTTATCTCGAACTCATATATCTTTCTAGGAGTAACGTAGAGTAGATAGCCTATCTTAGCACTGGTAAGCCACATGTACATTCTTACCTGTTGAACATGTTTCTGATCTGGCTCTCTAACAGGATGACCAGTATATTTTAATTCTATTATCTTTCGACCATCATAGTAATCAGGCCAACCATTTATAACATATCTCACACCATCAACCTCGACCTCTCTAGAGTATATTCTACAGTAGTCTCTACATTCTTCAGAGAATACTGTCCCAAAACCCTCATGAAGAAGCATACCTATAATAGACGATGGTGATATTATGGTATTCACTATAGTATAGGGTAGAGACCTAGTAAACATGACCTTGCTCCTACACTCGAGAACCTCATAAACAGCAAACTGGTTCTCTCTAGGACCTTCAAACAGCCAGTTAAAGTACTTACCTATGTAGTATCTAGCAATCTTGCTTAATATCTCATGTGTAATCATGACTTCATCATTAACAGGTTAAGAAATTTTTAAACATAAACCCTTTCTACTCCATCGACAATATATGACATATGACCAAGATAGTGCTTGGTCTAAAAACACTAGATCTAGTATATGAGAGAGTTAGAAAGAATAGAGGAATAATAATATCACCATTCGAAGGATCATATAGAATATTTAAAGAAGTAAAAATAAATAATCCAACAATTAAGCATCTAATACTAACACTCTTCTTAAAATTGTTTAAAATCAATAATGAAGAATATCCAATAATAAGAGAGGCAATTAAGGAGTCCTCAACATTGAGGGACCTCTTCACGAGATTAGAAGAGCATGCTTTCAGAGACGTTAATCTTAATCATCTAATTGACCTATATAGAGACATATCATCAATTAATGATGAAGAATATCCAAATGAGTATATTGCAATTCGTACATGGATAAGCGATCCTCACACCACGTTCCTATCTATCGTAGCTCTAGTACATGTTGTAAAGAATTTTCCTAATCATCCAATTCTTATATATCTTATAGATGTTGAAAATATCTTAGATATCTTACTGATTTTTAGAAGATTTAACATATACGTGTTCTCGCTTAGAAGACCTTCATCCTTAGAAAATTTTGAAGAATGTTATCTATATAATATTCCTAGACCTCATGATAGGTACGGAATAATTAAAATAAGGAACGATACTGTGATTAAATGTAATGAACCATCTATACGATTGATTTTCTCTGAACCGAAGATAGATATGAGCATCATAGAGCTTGATGAGGTGTCTAGAGAGGTTCTTTCTACTCTCTCCGAGCTAGGGTTTATGTCTCTTAACGCTCTTCGTGAGAGTATTGCTCATCAGTTTGGAATAGATAAGAACATAGTTGATTCGTGTGTTCTGAAGCTTGAGAGGCTTGGTCTTGTGGAGCTTCGATATCTTCCTGATGGTAGAGTGATAGTTCTTCCTACTCTTATGGGGTTAGTTAAGGCTAAGAAGCTTTGTTGAGACCTTCTCTCTAGAGAACGTCATCATCTCTTCTAGATACCATTCTAGCACGTAGTCGTATTTTGTAGCTATCTTTCTAGCGTAGTTGTATGCTTTTCTCCAGGAGTCTGTCCTATATATTACCTTCCAGCCCTGTTCTATTAGCTCTAGGTCGCTTCTTCTGCCGCTTATTAATACTCTTCCCTTAATGTGGTTAATGTATACTCTAAACATTCTACGTATACTTAACGTAAACTTACTTTTTAAAGTATCGCAAAAGATTACTTATAGAGAGGTCCGAAAGTTTTGGAGTTCCTTCTCACAGATCCATGTCCTCGATCAATCTCTCTATGGAGTCAACATACTTGAACACATCGTCAGGAAACACGAGCACATAAGTGAGATCTCTACCCAACATGTTCATCACTGTCTCGAGAGCTGATATTACAGCACCACTGCTGAGACCAACGAGAAGTCCTTCTCTTCTAGCAAGCTTGACTACACCTCTCACAGCATCTTTAAGACCTACTTCAATTATCTGATCAACAACATCTATCCATCTAGGCCTAGCTTTCACAGGTTTCATGCCTGGGACGTGTTCATCTTCTCTACATGTTACTCCGATGATCTTTATGTTTGGAAACTCTTCTTTAAGTGCTCTACCTATTCCACATATATGTCCGCTAGTTCCTATAGCTGCTATGAACACGTCAGGTACCTTAGAGATAGTCTTGAGCTGTCTTACTAGTTCTTTTCCTGTAGATATGTAGTGAGCTTCTGGGTTGAGATCGTTCTCGAACTGATCTGCAAAACATGCCTCATATTTGTCTGCTAGTTCTCTACATAGTTTTATCATGTCCTCATTATTGATCTCTATATCGGTCTCTACATACCTAGCACCTACTATCTTGAGTATGGTCTTGACATACTTTTCAACTCTGCGTGGAAGAAGCACGATGATATCTATTCCATAAAGTCTTCCAAGAATTGATAGTGCTATGCCATAGTTTCCTGATGATGCATCAAGTATCCTGCTACATCTAGTCTTCAAGTTCTCTATTATGTATCCTGCTACTCTATCTTTTATGCTTCGGCTAAGAGGATTGAAAAACTCTAGTTTAGCCCACACGTCTCCAAAGGTTTCTAACCTGACTAGTGGTGTAGGTCTACGCTTTCTGAGAAGGTCATGTACGCTATAGTATACTTCTGTGTTCTCTCTTACTTTCTCTGGTTCTTCGTCTTTTGACACAATATTGATCTCCCACTGATAACTCTCTGAGGATAGTTTAAGTGTTATCTCATGATCTCACTATCTTGAGTCTTTTCACAAGCTTGCTATAGCATTCTTTCAATTTCTCTGCATCTCTAGCATGTATATGTCTAATATCATCTATCTCTAGTAGAGTCATAGCAAGCCGGTCAAGACCCATCCCAAACGCTAGAACCTTACAGTTTCTGACTCCAGCAGGATACGTGACCTCTGGCCTGAACATTCCACAGCCGACGAACTCTACCCATCCAAGCTTCTCATGCCATATGTATCCCTCGGCTGATGGGCAGGTAAATGGGAAGTACGCAGGTTTGAACATGACCTTCTCTATTCCAAGCTTCTTGACGAAGACCTCCAGTATTGAGAGTAAATGCTTAAACTTCACGTCTTTACCGACGACTATACCATCAGCTTGATAGAACTCCATAGCATGCTTGGGGTCCAGAGTCTCAGGTCTGAACACCTTTCCTATAGTGAACACCCTGTACTCTCCCTCTCCTCTCTCATATAGTGCTCTTATAGTCACAGCAGTGGTCTGAGTCCTAAGGATAAGCCTTAACGCACGCTCAGGAGACCACCTATACCTCCATCCTCTACTGCCAGTCTCCCAGCCATCCTCGTGAACCTTCCCGACTCTCTCCATGAGCTCTCGAGGTAACTCCGGTCCTCGTGTAGGATGCTTTATGAAGAACGTGTCATGTACCTCTCTAGCAGGGTGATCCTGTGCCTGGAAGAGAGCATCAAAGTTCCAGAACTCTACCTCACATATCGGTCCATGAACCTCCTCGAAACCAAGCTCAACAAATATGTCACGAATAAGTTCTAGAAACTCTCTCATAAAGTGTGGAACAGCTACACGTAGCTCAGGAACCTGTATACTTAGATCGAACTCCTTCAATATTATCTTATCCCACTCTCTACTTCTCAAGATATCTGAAGTAAGTGCAGTAATGACCCTAGCAGGAACTATCTTTCCTTCAGAAATAAGTTTCCTACCAAGATCGGTCAGTTCTATTACAATTCTAGTCCTCTCACGAACACGAACGAGTCTCCTCTTCTGAAACTCTTGAAGAATCTCTAAAGGAACATGAGAAGCCTCTATCGTACCCACATTCTTCAACTCTTCTAGAAACTTCTGTTTTCTCAACACCTTCTCTAACACTCTACTAATAGTATCAGAGAACTTGACACGCCTATCCTCAACTCTACATAATCCACTTCTGACTAGATTGCTCAAAATGATACTACACATCTTCTCGCTAAACATCTCCCTACAACACTGAAGAAGCTCGTCAAGAGAAATCTCACGCAGATCAGGACCATGTTTATCTCTTACATAACTAAGAAGTCTAAGCTCTGGTAACCCAACCTCGGCATAGTTCAATCCCTCGTCACTAAGCTCGACAAGCTTCACAGTGTTACGTAGAGTCCTTATGAGACCTCTAAACTCTAGTTCACCTAGAATCCTCATAAGAGAATTCACGTCACGACCAACAGTAGAGGCAACATCATCAACAGATACACATCCTTTCTCAAAAACTATCCTCAATATGTTTACATACTCCTCAGGCAATATAATAACATCTCCACCATGCTCAGAAGAAATCGCAAACCACCAAGAAAATGAAAAAGAAGAAGACAAAAATTTAAAACATACCTTCCCGTACTAAATGCTGAGTGATGACCAGAGGATTATGCAGAACAGATGAAGACAGGGAGTACCACTGACAACTAAGATGAACAGTGGTCCCCATATTTTTAAGTCTTCTGATACTTTAATGATTGCATGAATTGATGAGAGTATGCAAAACATATCATCATAACGTCAAGAAGAGACTGTTGAATCATTTATGTGAAATTCCTAAACTCTTTGGGATCTATTTCTATGATAACTCTCCTCTTATCAGAACGTTAGGCAGCACATAAGGCATTAAACCAACAGAGAATATTTAACTCTAACTTTAATACATCTTCCACACCTGCAGAATCCATAAACATAGAAAAATGGAAACAAAACAGGATCAGAGGAGCCTTTAAACCTCATGCTCTTCCAGGAAAATCAACTAAAACACAATCTGCTTAATACATTGGTTGAGACACAGTAAATGCTAAATAGGTTGAAACATAAACACTTGCTTTATATATCAGATACCTAAAAAGAGAATCCTGCTCGTTGAAAAATACTGTAGAAGATTTTCTTACCATTCCAGCATCTTAACCAACAATGTCATGGGTTCAAAGGGTTCAGATATTCCAAGTATATATAGCAGAGATAATGGAAAAAATAGTTGAGTACTCAACACTAAGCTACCTGATTCCGCTAATAATCACGATAATAGCATCAGATGATATAATAAGGATGGTCTTTAAGAGAATACTTACAATCTATGGTATCTCGTTTATCTTAATAATCTCTGTACTAGGTCTGTTGTTGATACTACTAGCAGTAATAAAAATATTTCAGCTTATGAACTTTTTCCGACAAACTTCTATTAGGAGGCCGTTGCTTATGTTAGTGTCGATTGATGTAGCATATGGTATAGCTCTGATACTTGTCGCTCTACATACACAATTTTTCAACGATGTACTTACTATGATAAACGGATATGTAGAGTACATTAACAGTATTGGATTTATCAAAGCGATAACTCTCGAATTAGTATTTAGCATATTCTCATGTGCCCTTCTAAGTGTTTTAACGAAACACTATCCTAGAATAAGCACTATCAAATACGCCGCTACAGCATATATCGCAATTCTGTTACTGCTAATATTCTGGGCACTGAATATTTCAGCTGGTATATCTACACTAATATTCTATGCTACGCGTATAACGTGATAATAATCTACATATGTAGTAAAATATTAGTATACTTAAACTACATTTTCTTTCAAAAATATCTTTTACATAATTTTCTATTTTGTAAAATGTCTAATATGACTTCCCTCATTCTTGCCGCGGTGGGGGTTATCTTGGGCTCGCCTTAATTTAATTAGCCTTACATTGCTACGTTCTACCCTTTAGAGAACAGGGTTCT
>JAADCU010000094.1 GCA_013154355.1 Thermoproteota archaeon
CATATAACATGCATGTACCATTTACCATATAGATCATCATAGTGAGGTCCATCCAGTATTCTACAGTCCTCGAATCCGCGTTCTCTCATGACTCTCGAAAATCTTCTTATCGTCAGAGACAGTATTTCTTCCGCGGATCTTCTGATCGATCTACCAAACCAAAACTCGTCGAACAGTGACATGTAAATGTAGATGTAAATGTAACTTATAAGTGTTACCTATCGTGTTCGTGTATTTTGGCGTTTTCTTGTTTTTGTTAGTATAGTAGTGGTGCCTCATGTATTTTTTGTAGTGCTTTGTCTACGTTTTTTATGGTTGTTCTTCTAACCAATATGCTTACTAGTGCTGCTGTTAGTAGTGTTACGTCTTTTCTTGTGATCCATCCCATGTTTCCTATTCTGAAGATTTTTCCTCTTAGTTCGTCCATTCCATCTGCTATATCTATCCTATATTTTGTGTATAGTTCTGTCTTTAGTTCGCTTATTGTCATGTTTTCAGGTTTTTCGAATGATAATACTGTTACCGATCTCTTCTGTTCGTCTTTGACGTATGGTTTTAGTCCTATTTCCTGTAATGCTTCTAGTATTACTCTAGCTCTCTCATAGTGCCATCTTATCCATCTTTCTAATCCTACTTCATCACATATGTACTCTAGAGCTTCTTTTAATGCGTAGAGGACGTTTACTGCTGGTGTGAATGGTGTCTCGTTTCTCTCTAGGAATCTCTTAGATATTTTCAGGTCGAAGTACGTGCTTGGGCATTCTACTTGTCTGAGCTTTCTTTCTGCTTCTACTGTCCTGTATGTTATGAATGATATTCCTGGAGGTGCTCCTAGACATTTCTGACTGCTTGATAATGCTACATCTATGTGATTTTTCTCACAGGAGAAGTAGTCTCCTCCTAGTCCTGATACTGCATCAACTATGATTATTGCTCCATAACTATGAGCTAGTCTTGCTAGGTTAGGAAGATCTCTAAACGTTGTTCCTGGATTAGTCTCGTTAAACACTACTGTGACAACGTCGAGCTCCTTTATCTTGTTCTCTTCTAGAAACCTTTTAACATATTCTACGCTTGGTACATCTCCATAATACGTCTTCAACACGTGTACATTATTGGTTATTCTCGATACCTGCTCCATGAATCTTCTACCAAATGTTCCATATACTATGGATAGTACTCTATCACCTGGTCTTATAAAGTTCATTACTGCTGCCTCTACAGCACCTGTGCCGCTAGCAGTCAGTATATGTACTTCTCCAGATGTGTCGAATACTTCCTTAAGTAGTTCTATAGTCTTCTTAAACGTTGATCTGAAGTCTGGTGATCTATGTCCAAGATGTCTTACAAGTGCTCTTCTAGCACGAGGTACGAGATTGCTTGGTCCGGGTACGAGGAGTAGAGGATCTTCCTGAGCTAGTATACTCACTCTAGTCACGACGTATAATGCCTTTAAAGCATTATTACACATATAGATAAGAGTGTTGAGAAGCTTAGAAATTGAGAGTCCTCATGGAGCAGTCAAGATGGAGTTCAGTAGAAACACTATACTAGTTGGAGAACCATGTTCAGGAAAGAGCATGATACTGAGAACGATTCATAAGGTTCTCGAGAACGTTGACAAGCTCAGACCATGCGTAGGTAAGCCTAATAGAAAGGTAGGTATCAGGATGACCTTGGAGATCCCTGCTGAACATGTGAAACATATAGTAAAGAGATTTCAGAAACTATGGAATGTTGATCTATCAAGCTGGGATAGGAGGATAGTTATAGCAGAGTCAGTAGATAGATCAAGATACGAGTATGTTCTTAAGATGAGCATGATAGATGAGCCGATACTACATGTAATATCTAGAGATAGCTCTCTTCTCATAAGAAGACCCATCGACATGGAATTGAAAAGTTTTCCTGAGAAGATCCTTGATCTAACACGAACAATAAGAGAGCTACCTCAAGCACACATGTTCTCAACATATGAGGAAGAGATCCTTCTAATGACCGATCTCATAGAGCTGATCGTAAGATCTCTAAAAGGAATAAAGATATATAGGATAGGACCATACATAGATTACTCTACCTGTATAGACATAATGGATATAGTAGGAACAACAGAAGAGACTTATGTAGGAATACATGGTGAGAAAACTCTACTAGTACTATCGAGAGTATTTGCAGATGGTAGATACTGGCCATATCTTGCAAAGCTTCTATCTCATCTAGAGAAGAGTGGTCTATCAAGAGCTAGGTGTGGTATAGTGAATAGAAAGCTCACGTTAACGTACGTGATGGATGGAGAACTGATAACATGTCCAGAGATATCTTGCTCTATTAGAAGTCTCATAGCATACTATGTACAGGTTCTAGTAGCTGAGAGAGGATCAATGATGTTAATAGACAACTTTGATTACTGTCTAACAGAAGAATCATGTAAACTACTACTGAGCCTACTTAAGAGTCTAGGAAAGAACATTCAAATAATAGCTGAAGTACATAACGAGAACATGGTAAAGATACTTGAGAAAGAGGGAGGATTCACCATAATTAACGTACCTAGAGGACTAGTACATCACATAAAGTATCTCTAGTATCGACTAATAGGGACCATGGTTCGTGCTGTCGGTATAGATCCAGGAACATATAGCATGGACATATTCGGGTTCGATGATGTTACAGGAGAGATAATAATAGACGTATCAATACCAAGAGAAGAGATAACAAGAGATCCAGAGATAGTTCTAAGACATCTAGAGAAGCTAGAGAACATAGATGCTATAGTTGGACCATCAGGATATGGTGTACCTCTGAAGAGAGCTAGAGAAACATCAATAGAAGAACTATCATATGCAACGTTCATAACAGAGAAAGATTATGAGAGAAAACTCAGAATTGTTGGATTAAGAAGACTTATGAAACTCATGAGAGAAAGCAGACTAAACATATGGTTCTGCCCTGGAGTAATACATCTTAACACAGTCCCAAGATATAGAAAGCTAAATAAGATTGATATGGGTACTGCAGATAAGATATTTAGTGTCGTAGCAGCTATGAGAGATGAATATGATAGAGGTGTAGAACCAGAAAAAATGAATATCATAGTAATTGAGGTAGGATTTGCATATAATGCTGTGATCGGAGTACGTAATGGTAAGATAGTTGATGGAATAGGTGGAACATGTTCAACAATAGGTTATCTTGGAGCAGGAGCACTAGATGGAGAGCTAGCCTACGCTATAGCTAATTCTGTAGAAGATTTCTCAAAGATATTACTATTTAGAGGAGGTGTAGCTTATCTAGTATTCGATAATCCATTTAACCATACTGTAGAAGAGTTTATAGAGAAAGTACAGAAAAATCATGAAGCTTATGAGGCATTTCTTGAAGGTATCGTTAAAGATTTAGCAAGAATGTTAGTATCGGTAGAAGAGCCTTCACGTATATACCTAAGCGGTAGATTCATAAGAGTTGAAAGATTTAGGAAAGATCTTGAAGATAGATTACTAGAATTCTTAAAGAGATTTAATATTAAGAGTGAGATCTGTACTATAGGTAGGATGGGTAAAAATGTTAAGGAGGCTGCTGAAGGTGCAGCAGTCATAGCTAATGGTATTGCTGGAGGAAGATACAAGAAGTTGATAGATCGTCTAGAGCTCTGGAATAGTAGTGGAACAATATTTGACCATATTGTAGATCCTGAAATTAGGAGAATACTGAAAGATAGGTTCAGGAACGTCCCTCTATAACTTACTTGCTAGCTATCACCTTGAGATGATAGTATATTTCTTTAGCAAATCTTGCAGGCGTGAAGTAGTAGCTTGTTCTTATGGCTCTTCTCCTCATCTTTACTAGTTCATCATCGTCCATCTGTAGTAGATGTAGCACGTACTCAAGCATCTGTCTATCGTTCTCATATGCGTAACCGTCTTTTCCATGTGTTACTAGTTCTGCAAGTCCACTATCTCTAGGTATTACAGGTATTGCACCTTGGCTCATTGCTTCTACTGGAGCCATTCCAAAATGTTCACCAATCCTCAGATGAACATAGACTCTAGCATGACGATAATATGTTATCATCTCCTCATCCTTTAATGCTCTAGATATCACTGTGACATCCTTAGTCTCTTCTGCTAGTCTAAGAATCTCCTTATAGTAGTCCATGTACCTTATGTCAGGTATGCCTATTATTGTCAGCTCTGCGTCAGGTATCTTTGGCTTAATGTGTTCCTTAAACATCTTTATTAACGTATCAAGTCTCTTATGTGGTACAAATCTTCCAACACTGAGTATTGTCTTTCCACGTTTCTCCGTTACGTCAGGCTCGTTCTCGAAGTATGCCCAGCTTACTGCAGGATATACGACGTCTGCATCTATACCATAGTGTCTATATAATGCATCTAACGTGTAGTGAGAGTTCACGAATCTCGAATCAGTATACTTATAGTACTCATTATACACGTTGGGGAATCTATACATCTCGAAGAACTTTAATAAGTTCGTCTCTGTGAGCTCTTCCTCGAATGGATAGTGTATGTATATTGCTGTCTTAAATCCTGGTCTTATAGTCTTTAGAAGAAGTACATGTACTGGCTCCTGTATCATTATTAATGCTGCATCTGGCACCTCATCATGAAGTATCTCATCATATGTTATTAATAGGTCTATTATCTTGCTTGTAACAGGACACTTGCTGTAGAGCTCCATTCTCTTAAAGAAGTAGAACTTTATTCTCTTGTGATCAGGAAAGAGCTCGGGATTTCTATCACGTGTCGCTACGACAATATCACACTCGGGACAGTACTCGACGAGTTCGTATATGAGTATTCGAGTAAGATTCTCACTGCCGCCAACTAGGTCGAGATGTGGATGAACTACGAGCAGCTTCATTAGACATATCTAATCTTAAAACAGTTTTAAGGGCTTCCTAGAAAGTAATATATGCTGAGTACTCATGAGCATTAAGAAGAGAGGACTCAGTGAGATTCTTGCAGCAGCACTTCTCGCTCTCATAGCAGCCATATTCGGCTTCATAATATTTTACTATGCTATAAACATATTCTCAGCCACTCTCAGAGCAACAGCTAGACCTCACTGTGACTTCACGATAGTTGATGCTGCATTAAACATCTCTAAGACTCTTGTTAACATAACTCCAATAATATATGTTACTAGTAGAGTACCCTGTAACATTACTGAAGAGTACCTACTAATAAATGGGTCCTTAGTCAGAGATCTGAAAATGTTATTCATAACAGTCAAACCATTTAACACGACCATGTTACCTACATTAACAATATCTAGATCAGTATATGATAATAGTAGTATTCTTGAAGTAGTTATCGTATCTGGAGATGGAGTATCTAAAAAGTTCATCATCAGAGGTAGATAATTACACTACTATGCCTATCTCTCTAAGCCTCTTCTGAACAGTATCCAAGAGTCTACATAACAGTTCGAGATATTCCTTATTTTCGAAAGATATTCCCGTTCTTTCTACTTCTAGTTTCAGATCTACTCCACTAGTCATCAAGGGGTCCAGTCCAAGTCCTGCAATGAGAGTGAGCACATCAAGTATTACTGGTCTAGCATCTTTTCCATGTTCTTCTTCCATTATCTTGTATGCTATATACATCTTCAAAGCATATTCATCAACCTTAAGATCACTAGCCACTGCTTGAAGAGGTCTTGTAGAGAGCTCACGTAACATGTGTCTAAAAGACCCATATCGTGATCTCACCCTCGAATCTATGTACTCGACAGCTAGGTCAACATATTTTGGATATACTCTCAAGACATCGTCAATATTATTGTAGAGCTCCACAGCAGACTTATATGCTACAGATGCTAGCTCAACCATGACGTCAGGAGCATATCCTGATCTTGCAAGCTCTCTAAATAGGTCTCCAGCCTCCTCATAGAGAGCTGGATTGTTCTCGATAACTGCTCTACATATCTTACTCATTGCAGTACATGACCTCTCCTTAAGCTCTAGAAGTCTCCTATGTTCTTCTGGAACACCTACTCTACCTCTACGAACCTCGTCACTACACATGTTAAAATACTTCTCTGCCTCCTCTATCATTCCATGAGTAAAATAGTAGTTTCCTAGAACCTCGAATGCGTCAGCCATGCTTAATATAGAGTTGATATAGGCCTCAGTAATAGTAGACGAACATCTTCTAAATAATGCACTTGACTCAGCATATAATTTAGAAGCTTCTTTTAGAAGCTTCTCCTCAACATCATGCTTCTCCTCCTCATGCATTCTCTCTGCCTCATCTTTCAGCTTCTCCGCCTCTACGACCTTCGAAAAAGCTTCTACAAATACTCCCCTATCCTCAACTCCAGCAGCCTTGTACTGCTCAGCAGCTGTTCTAAACCTCTTAACAGCTTTCTCAAAATATCCAGCAGCGTATAGTAGAGTACCAAGCTGCTCATTTATCTGAGCCATCAGGCTTAGAGGAATATTTTCAACTTTTTCGGGAACATTATTATTTAATATATCTGCAATATCCGTAATATTGAAGTCTATAAAAAATTGTAATAATCTTGGAAGCTCTGCAATACTAATCTTCTTAAGAGCATCTACGATAGCTAAGCTTAGGATTGATGAGAAGTCTCTAAGTATCTTAGAGAGCTCTTCATCAGAGAGAGCAAGTGTGCAGAAATCGTTCTCGCACTTAAATATGTCTCTACAACATGCATGTACGATATCGCTCCTATTTAAACTGCCTCGAGCTTTAGAGAGTAAGATGAGTGAGAGAAGCTTAGATAAGTTATCTAGATTCCATCCACACTTCTCAGCTATCTTCTCTGAAGTCAGCATCCATAACACTACTATACTTTCTCTCCACGCCCAAGCTTTCTATAGATTTCTCTTATCCTCTCGATCTCTTCCTGAACAAGACCTAGATGAAACTTCAGCTCAGGAATATCATACTTCTCGGCTATCTCATAACCATACTTGAGCAGTGGCTCAGCTTCTCTAAGCTCCTTCTCTTTTACTAGGTTCCAGAGAGAGTACACTATACACTCGACAAGCTTCTCCTTGAACTCTAGAGCCTTCTCCTTGTTACCGCTCTGAAGAGCTTGCTGGTATAGTCTCTCCCATCTACCACACTTAGCCATATCTCACACCCACCTAGCTACTCTGTGAGGCTTGTTGAGATTTAAACTTCTCTTTAAGCATCTTTAATCTTCTACGCTCAATTATTGCCTTTATCTTTCTAACAAGAGGTATAAAACTTCTATCAAGACCATACTCTCTAGCCTCTCTCAAGATATCTTTCAACTCCTGCCAGACCTTCTTAAGATCCTCACTCTCAGCTCTCCTCTCAAGATCTCTCAACCTCACTATGATCTCTCTAGCCTTACTAAGAATCTCCTCCTGCGAAACAGATACAGAAGCACCCTCAGACATCGCGAAGACACAGAGAAGAAGGGATTTAAAAGAATTGCACCCGAGAACACGATCTACGAGACGCTTCACTCTATAAGGTACGTCTCGACGATCACATGGTTAATAGTGAAAGATGTTAGACGGACCCTCATCTCAGATTGTTGGTGGACCGGCCGGGATTTGAACCCGGGACCACCCGCGCGCCAAGCGG
>JAADCU010000072.1 GCA_013154355.1 Thermoproteota archaeon
GATATTATCATCCCTGGCTCATGAGTAGAGATCTAGCTCTAAAGTTATCAAAGATAAATGTTGATCATAAGGTACTTGAGAAGGCTAGAAACGCTCAGAACTTTAAGGAACTACTTCTTATTAGAGGTCTAGGCCCAAACACGATGCTTGCTCTCGCATTAATAGCAGAACTCATCTACTCATCTCACGTAGACTGGAACGATCCTGTTACACATGACCCAAGAAGATATGCTTTTGCTCTAGGAGGTAAAGATGGTAGTCCTTACAAGGTTGATCCTGAAGTATATGATGATGTTCTGAGAATACTCTCAAACGTTGTAGAACATATAAAGAAGAGTCGTGATAGTGGACTTTTAAAATATCTTAAACATCTTGCAGAGATTGCTAAAAGACTTGATCTACCGCTCGAGCTTGTTAGACCAACACCTCCCTAATCATACTAGACCTATTCTTCTACAGATCTCTCTGACCGCCTGCACAGCTGGACTATTATCAGGAATCTCTAGGAGCGATCTACCTGCCAGATTATACTCCTCTATTAGTGGATCGTAGGGTATTATCCCGCATAGATCTACGCCTATCTCTGAGAGTACTCTTCTAAGAGCATCAACATTGGTGACCTTGTTACCTACCACGTATTTTCTACCTATGTTAAGTCCAAGCTTCTCTGAAAGTTCTACTATCTTTCTACATGCTTCTATACCCATTCTTGAGGAGTCTGTAACTATGAGTAGTATATCTACATTCTCGTCTACTCTCCTCTGTATATGTTCTAGTCCTGCTTCACAGTCTATGAGTATTATGTCGTAGTTAGATTCTAAAGTCTGTATTATTCCTCTCAGAACAGCATTAACATAGCAGTAACAGCCCTTACCCTCTGTCCTGCCCATTACTAGGAGATCAAAGTTATCACATTCAACTATCGTGTCCTGAACGTACATGTCAAATACCTCTGGAGGTATTGAAGATACTTCACCACGCTCCATCTTTTCCCTCAACTCCTCTATCACATCTCCAACAGTAGTATACTCTCTCACGCCAAGAACACTGGGAAGATTAGATACAGGATCTGCATCAACAACGAGAATTAGTTTACGTGTTGACTCTAGTAGAACCTTAAGCATTAGTGCCGTAAGTGTAGTCTTTCCAACACCTCCTTTTCCAGCAATACTAATCATTAAAGCTCTCCTACGTACTGCCTGTCGCGTTCGAGGAAGAAGAATCTGAGCAGACATCTGATGAAAATGTTTGAGACTGGTTAAGTAAGTTTTATAATTTTAAATAGTTCAGAAGCTACGAGCTCAGGATTATTCTCTCAGTTGTCGAGTCTACCTCCACTATCTTAACATTCTCTAGCTCTCTCACGGTCTTTCCTGTAGTGTCTATGAGCCTCACTTTTCCATTCTCCTTAACTACTCTCACTACATCTGTTGCAACTATCTCACCGTTTAGTACTACCTTGAATCTGCACATATTGATCATGATAGACTTCTCTACAAGATTTATAAAACATTCTACGTAGAAGTGTAGTACCGCGATAAGTAGTTAATTAGTGAATCTACTAGTAGTATGATTGCAAGATTCTGAATATAGTGATCAGAAGCGTGTATCAGTACTTAAAGGATTCTTCACTGATCCGAGAGGTGAAGCTTCATCACCTGTAGCTTAATTAGACGAGTCCTAGATATAGTTTACCTAGCTCTCTATGTTCTAGAAGTTCCTGAGCTTTACCTCTGAAGGCGACTCTACCGCTAACTAGGAGGTATGCTTTGTCTCCAATCTCGAGAGCCTTCTTAGCATTCTGCTCTACTAGTACTATAGTTATTCCAAGCCTATCTCTAAGCTCAACTATCTTGTTCAGTATGTACGTAGCTATCTTAGGTGCAAGCTGAGCAGTAGGCTCGTCTAGGAGCAGCATCTTTGCATCTCTTATCAAGCACATTGCTATAGCTATCATCTGTCTCTCACCACCGCTGAGCGTGCCAGCCTTCTTCTTCAGGTACTCTTTCAATGTTGGAAAGATATCTAGGACCAGGTCTATACGTTCCTTAAGCTCGTGAGGTTCTAGCAGGTACCCAGCCATCTTAAGATTCTCCTCTACTGTCAGAGTCGTGAATACGTTATCTGTCTGAGGAACATATGCTAGACCTAGTCTAGCACGTTTGTGTGGAGGGAGTCTAGTTATGTCCTTGTTCTCAAACTCTATCTTTCCACTATATATTGTTGCCAAGCCGAACAGTGCTTTAAGTAGTGTAGATTTACCACTGCCATTTGGTCCAACTACGACCGTTATCTCTCTACGTGGTGCTTCAAAGTCTATGTCGTACAGTATGTGCAGCTTTCCGTACCCAGCATTTAATTGTGAAACTTTCAGCATCTTAACTAGTATTTTAAGCTCGTTTATAAGGTTTTTTAACAATAGATCAGCCTCCTATATACGCCTCTATGACCGCAGGATTATTCACAACCTCGTCAGGTAAGCCTTCTGCTATCACTCTTCCTCTAGCCATAGCATACACGTAGTCTACATATTTGAGAGCTATGTCAAGTCTATGCTCTATTATGAGAAATGTCACATCAAATCTGTCTCTGATCTCCTGTATCTTTCTAAATATCTCATGAGCAAGTGTTGGATTAACTCCTGCTATAGGCTCATCAAGTATCATCATCTTAGCATCCGCCATAAGTGCTCTACCTAGCTCAAGTAGCTTAAGCTGTCCACCACTAAGCTTATATGATTCCTGATCCCATAAGTGATCCAGCTTCAGGAACTCAAGTATCTTGAAGGCCTTCTCTACAAGCTCTTCCTCTCTCTTAAGCCAGGTCAAGTATATTAGAGCCTTAACAAAGTTCTCACCTGGATGATAAGCCTGACCTAGCAGAACGTTCTCAAGTACTGTCAACTTTCTGAGAGGTTGAGGTATCTGAAACGTTCTAACTAGGCCAAGCCTATATATGATGTGGGGAGGCTTGTTAGTTATGTCTTTACCTAAGAAGAATATTTTTCCTCCATCAGCCTTGTAGACTCCAGATATGACGTTTACTAGAGTAGTCTTGCCACTGCCGTTAGGACCAATTATGAGTACTATCTTCTTCTTTGGAACTTTTATAGATACCTCATCTACAGCTCTTAATCCACCAAACTGCTTAACTAGGCTCTTAGTCTCTAATGCAATATCCATAGACCATATCTGAGTTCTAGGGTTTAAAAGACATTCCTCAGCATGATATAATCAGATATGTACAGGCTACACTATCCTGAGTAGAGGTTTACGTTTCTAAGTACTCTCCTTAAGTTCCTATAAGTGTTAAGGAGAGTGATGAGGAGGATAGAGCTCTACATATCTGAAAAAGATCTACAATATCTTGAACAGATATGTCGCGAGGAAGGTTACGAGACCTTAGACGAGTGTGTCGCATGGGCAGTACAGTCGCTACTTGACTTGTACTCTAGGTGTCATACCGGGTCCATCTCCTCATCGGTCAGAAGCGACAATCCTAATCATCCACCCATGCTATAGTACTCTAGAATCTCTTTTTAAGGCTTCTCCTCTAGTTGAAATGTTTGTCATAAGATTAGTTTAATAATCCTGTAGGATAAGACTTAGCACGTGCCTATCGAAGTCTACTGTGCATATTGTGGAAAAACAATAGCGAGATTTCGCACATTAATGTCACTATCAGAGATAGAGAGAAGAACTCTCGAGAGATGCAAGTTCCGCTGTCCAAACTGTGGAGCACCACTTACAACATTATCAACAGAGGACATACAGTACGAGATAAAACACAGGACAGCTCGTAGAAGAAGAGTACGTAAACGTAGAAGAACATTACGTGCAAGATCAAGAGTCTACTAAGAGAGAAATCTATACACTCTTCTGACAATACCAAGCTCACATAGCATCTCGAGCACTCTCCTCTTATTCTCATCAAGATCCTCTAGAGAGATCTCGTCCCCCATCTCTGCGATCTCTATTGCCTCCTCTACATGATCTTTCAATAATCTTCTAAGCTCACTAATTATCTTGTCTCTTACCTGTACAATCTTCTCAACATTATCTAGATCTAGTAGACATAGATCACCTTCATACACGCCCGCACTACATACTGCTCTTACTAGTCTACGTAATGCTTCTGCCTGTCTATATATTTTAACAAGTCTTGAGCTTACTCTACTACTAGCATTATTATATATTTTCTCGATCTCTCTAATAATCTTATCTATGCTAAATGCAGAGTCTTTCGAAAACTTTAGATCAATCTGTCTGATAACCTTATTCACATTATTCACGATGGTAGCATCAACTTCTCTTGCTTTATCACAGAGCTCGGATAATCTTCTTAATACATCATTGAGCTTACCATACTCAAGCTCGAGTAGAGATATCTTTTCTCCAATTCTTCTAACATATTCATAAAGTTCTTCAGCATTTATCATATCATATGTTGAAACTATTCTTAATATAGAATCTACCTCATTATCTAGATCCTTCAAAATTCTTCTAGCTACTCGAGGCATAAAAGACTCTACATAACGTACATACTGTACTACCGTGTTATAGGAGTTGTTTATCTTCTTTAGAAACTCCTCGATCTTTCTTAAAATAAGTTCACTATTCTGAATCTCCTTTTTTAGATCATGTTCTATATCTAATATATATAACATCGTTCTTGCAAACCTTCTTAAACTCTCCTCACCTTCATCTAGACTTGCTAGATCTGTTAGAAGCTGTCTTATCCTAGTCATGCTTGAGGAAGTTTCTGAACTTACTAACTGTACGTCGATACCTATCTTATGGTTACCAAGCTCTAGCTCTATCCTCTTCTTAGAGGACTTCTCCAGTTTTTTCAATTCTTCCAGCTTTCTAGCTAGCATCGACTTAGCTATAGATGGTGTATATGGTGCAAGCTTTCCATGCTCAACCTCGATTAATAGTCCTCTAAGTTTACATAGCTCTACGAGATCCTTCTCTTTGAGATCCTTCCATAGAAATGTTGGGAATAATCTTCTTATAATCTTCTCTAGATCTTTCTGAGATATCTTACATATGTTTCTCTCCTTCAGAAACTGGTACAGTAGTAACTCAACATTGCTTATCCTAGCTCTACCTTCAGAATCTCTCCACACTTCTGGCTGATCTAGAAGCTTCTCTCCTCTTATCCAGGTCTCAACTAGCTCTCTAAGAATCTCACTTTTTGAGCTTCTACTTCTTCTTACTGCTAGTACAAGATTCTTAAGAATATAATCACTACTTCTCTTCAGGAAGCTGTCGATCTTCTCTTTAAGATCGTTAAGATACTTAATGTAGTGACCATATTTTTCAGGTATGTTCTTGAATCTAGTTATGAGTTCGTTACCTATTATTGAGTACCTATACCTCTCTATGTTAGATGAATCAACTATATGCACGTTAGTGAATATAGACCTGTCAAGAGTGCTGACTTTCCAAGGTCCTTTAATTATCTTCTCAGCTATGTTAGGATCGAGCTCACATTTTGGACAGTACACTATGATGCTTATGATATCGAAGCATAGTTCATCATTTCCATACTTTACATAACATTCTCTTAATAGTTCTTCAAGAACAGACTTTACGACATTAATCTCAGAGCTATTATCTAGCTCAACCATTATAGAGAGCGTTCTTAGTCCAAGTCCACTAGTTGTGGTGTAGCAGAAGTATACTCCATCTCTTATTTTTCCACATATTTTTGGTCTCCCATACATTATGGAGGTGAGTTTCTCAAAAAATTTTAGAGGATCCGTGATCTCTGTGAGTACTTTTCTTACTTGTCTTCTTATCTCGTCTATTGATGATGTTTCCGCTGAGTGTTCTAGTACTCTTCTTCTCTTAAGCATGTATGCATTATATATCTTAATGTTTCTTTTCTCAGCAAGTTTTAGTAGATCATTATCTAATGCTACTACGTATAGTACTGGCTCGTTCTCATATCTTGTAAAGTAGTCATCTATCTTTAGAGAGAGTTCTCTATCATCAGATATGTCTATAGGCTCAAGTCCACGTCTTATTCTCAGATCATTTAGCTCTTTTAAGACTTGTCTGTCCGATATCTTGATTTTGAGAAGCTTCACTTGTTCTACTTCTCCAGTCTTGAGTAGACTTTCTATTACTGCTCTGCTCACCTTAGCTTGTTCTATTATGAAGCTCTCAGTGAGTGGGATAGGTACTAGCTCTAGAAGCTGTATAGTTCTTGTGACATCTCTATCCTCACATGTCTGCTCTATCTCTTCTAGTCTTGTTAATATGTCCTTGACTATGGTTATCTCTGTACTTATCTCTTTTAAGAACTTTAAGAATGTTTCCAGGTCTAGTTTTCCATGTTTGAATACTAGGTCTAGAAGTTTTGCTGTATACTTCAGAAGTGTTCTGGGACTCGGCATTCTTCTCTCACTTTGTTCAATAATGTAATATAGTGATGATAGGTACTCAAATTTTAGAGGGCTCAGCGGGTCAAGTCTACCTCTCTCTACTTCTCTAAGTCTCGAAGGAGTTGATGCAGCTCTCAATTTCTCCTGAATTATTGCATCGTATAGCCAGAGTGGTGTCTCGCTTCTGAGTACTATCTCTCTAAATATTCTACCTACAGAGACGTCAAATATGTCTGGTACATAGCTTTTAAGTATTCCATAGTATACTTGTGGTGTGACTGAGAGAACTATGAGCATGTTACGCAGTTTCTCTAATGGTAAACCAATAACTCCAGAGTACTGTCTAGGTTCTAACAGCGCTCTAATTATAGAGCTAAGCTCTGTTAGCACTCTCTCAACATCTTTACCATCTCCAGCAACTTTTCTAAGAGATAATGCTCTAACAATCTCGTCAGCCTCATCGATTATCAGGATCAGAGGCTTACCACTTCTTCTACGTATCACGTTGACTATGTGCTGCGAGGAGAGGTTGAATGTTAGAGGTACTCTAGCTATCTCGATCTTACCATTATACTTCTCAGCAACAATACTCACAAAATAGTCAAGAAGCTCAGTCTTACCCCAACCATACTCACCTACTATCACTACTAGAAGATTCTCATTAAGACTAGTATTCAGAAGCTTATCAACAACATCCATGAGCTGAGCAAGCTCTCTCTCAAAACCAACAGGTCTACTAGCCTTATCTAGCTCAGGTACTCCAGTGAACGTTAATGGAAATCTCCTAAACCCCATATATGTGAGAGACTTCAACATTCAGGACTCAGGACTTGAACGAGCAACAGAAATATTTAACCAACGGATAAATTAAACATGAGTTCTCCCGCTCGCCTAGTAGACCTAGCCAAGACAATAATAGAAGAAGTACAGAGAAACCTAGAAAACGTACAACCAGGCCAATTAATGTACTATAAACAGATACTAATGTATACACTATACGCACTAGGATACGCAGTAGATGCACTAATAAGAAAGAAACTAGGAACAAGACCAACAGGACATGGAGAAAGAATAAACAGCCTAGTCAAAATAGGACGAGAAGACCTAAAGAAAATGTATGAAAGCCTAATAGTAATGATATTCTCAAAACTAGAAACAGTAAGCCCACTAAGCATAGAAGACCTAAAAAACATAGTAACAAAAGTAAACG
>JAADCU010000005.1 GCA_013154355.1 Thermoproteota archaeon
AGCATACGCTACTTAGAGTAGCAAGACGATATTTAAATATGTATACTGTGCCTCCTGCGTCGTCTCACTATAACTTAAAATCTCTAGCCTTACTATGACTAGAGGATGAAGTATAGACTAATGGACATACTAGCATGTCCCTACGATAAAAAGTTTCCTCTAGTACTCATAGTCATAGAGGAAAAAGAATATCCAGAAAGGAAATATGAGTGGGATAAGAAACCGTTTTGTGAAGAGTATTGCGGTTTTTTAAGAAAGTTCATAAAAGAGATACAACCTGCAGACTCTGCTCCTTGTGAAGAATGTATAAAGAAGGAGGTAGTAACAGGAGTACTCTACTGTCCAGAATGTGGAAGATGGTATCCAATAAAGGAGGAAATACCGATACTTCTACCAGACGATCTAAGAAGCATGAAAGAAGATATAGAGTTTCTTAGAAGCATAGAGGAGAAGCTGAGAAATGTTGCACCAGATCTAGCAGATAAGATCTTAAAGGAGGGCAAGCCCTTCAACCTTACATCACAGAGCTAGCTTACGAGCTCTCACTAACACTTTCAGTCTCTGTTTCTTCACCTGTTCTACTGGTCTCAGAGCTCCTCATTGTAGTGTATTTAAGTATCTCGATATCAAGTATTTCTAAGAAATCTTCAAACTTCTTCCTCAATATCCGGAAGGCTTCCTCTACGAGATCTCTCATAGGTATGCTACCGAACGACTCTATCCAGAACACGTACTTCCATCTGTCCCAGTCAACTCTTATTGATCCGTTGCATGAGTGTTCACAGGTCTTCCATCTGTTGAATGTGCATGCTTCAACATCTTTAACATACATTCCTCTATTCTCATCCCAGTCCACTGCTTCTGGACATATCTGTCTACATATTTCATAGCATGCTCTGTCTCTTGAATTCAGAACTTCAACTCTAGGATAGTAATAGTATGCTGCTAAGCATGCCTGCCACTTGACGTGTTCTCTAGCTCTTCCTAGTCTAGCTATTGCTTCTAGAACTATTCTCTGACCTTTACCTAGCTTAACTATGGGAATGTCAGGATATACGGGTTCAACGTCAGGATCCTCGCTCTTGAGATCTCTACTATAGACAACCATGGGTTCTCTAGCCTCGACCTGTAGTACAAGTCTTGCTGAGCACTGTGCTTGATCTACCAGACCTTCCTCACACTCCTCGATCTTAGGAAACTTCTTGAGGTTGGTCTTCAGTGGTATCATAGCTAACCTATGTGCTAGAACCTCATCAAACATTACAGAGGTATTATCAAGTACTACCACCTCGTCTATGGCAAGACATGGTACATCAGCTATGAGTACTCTTCTCAAGGCATTAACTATCTGTGGAGGTACTCCCTCTATGATGAATTTCAGATAGTTATCAGACTTCTCGAGAACACGTACCTTTATCTCCCTTCTACCTAGTATCGACATGATGCTGTATGACTCCTACTCAACTATTTACTCTTTGCTGTCTTAGCCTTAGCTCTCTTCGGAGCTTGAGCTCTCATAATCTTGTTGAGCCTCTTTCTTACCCATGCAAGCTTTCTAGGATCTCTACCATACTTTATCATGCTTACGAAGCACTTCCTACTACAGAACCTTAACACTGTACCATCCTTCTTAACGTACGTTATTCCAAATCCTGGTGGTATTGGTGATCCACAGAACGAGCACTTATATATCTTCATCTCGAGCTAGTAAGATCGAGGACTTTTATAAATGTTGTCTCTGCCCTAGCTGCTCACTCTGATATGTATTGGTAACAGGTTAGAAAGGTTCTTAATTTGTGTAGGTATATATTATTCATGAGGGTTGCTTATATTTCAACTTTTCCTCCAGCAAAATGCGGCATCGGCGAATATACATATGACCTTGTCTCATCAATCCTGAACATATCTCATAGAACTCAGATAACGATACTACGCCTCAAAGTTAAGGAGGGAGAGACAGATCCATCAGAGTATGAACTCGATAAGATAGGAGACATCATAGATGTAGGACTAGCTGGTGCACCAGACTATGATAAGATCATCAGAGAACTACGTGAGAGAGGACCATTCGACGTAGTTCACATACAGCATGAGTACTCTCTATTTCCCTGGAGAACAGACTTCATAGATGCTATAAGAGAGATAAAGAAGACTACCTCATTACTAGTGATAACCTTACACACGGTGAGACACGTACTACATAATCCGGGGATAGACGAGTATCAGAGAAAAATATGTGATATAGCTGACGTAGTGATAGTACATAGCTCGTTACAGGAGATGGAGCTTCTTCATCAAGGTGCACAGCAGGATAAGATAGTGAGAATTCCTCATGGCACGCGCATACTCAAGCTAGTCAGCAAAGTTGATGCTATAAGAGAACTCAACCTTCCCGTATCAGAGCATTACAAGATCATTCTAGTTCAAGGATTTTTAAGAAGAGACAAAGGTCTTCACATAGTGCTCAAGGCCATGGATCTCCTAGTAAACGAGCATAAGCAACATGATGCTGTTCTCCTAGTAGCAGGTCAATTACAGGGAGAAGACAATAGACAGTACGTTGAGGAGTTCATGAGATCTACAAAGAACATGCAGGGAAGAATAATAGTATTATCAAAGTACTTATCTCGTAGAGAAATAAACCTAGTATACTCAGCATCAGACGTAATAGTGTTCCCATACGTAGACGTGAGAGGAGACATAGGAGTTAGCGGAGCCTTTCACGTAGCTCTAGGAAGCTTCAAACCTGTAATATGTGCAAGAGTTCCAAGACTAATAGAATGTTATGAGCTTGCTCCAAGACTAACATTTCCTCCAGCTAATCCAGAAGCACTAGCAGCAAAACTAAGTATCGTATTATCAAATTATGAGAAGGCTCTACAATATATGAAACCTCTAATACAGTACGCATATGAGACAAGCTGGATAAACGTAGCAAAGATGCATCTAAGACTGTACTCAGGAGTTGAACCATACATGATAGATATACATTACGAGAAGTTACCAGCGAAGACTGAGACGATGAAGATAAGTAGAAAGGTTCCTGTAAAGATTAGAGAAAAACGTGAGTAGGCTCTTAAAAAGCGGGTATATTAGCTCCACAAACGGTGGACATATTAAGACTAGTATTACCAAAGTTAGCATAACACCAAACAAGGCGTAGAGTATAGCTGATCTTAGAGTACCCTTCTCAACTAGAGTTATTCCGAGAGCTAGAGATGCAAGAACTATGAATGATATTGTTAGAAATTCTTCATAGAACTTAGAGTACCTTGTGTATAGCTTCTCAAGATTTATGAGATAGTTCGTGAGTACGTTATAATGAATCATATATCAACAACGTACTGAATTCTCCATACTGAGTCAGTCTTCTCTATCTTCATCATGTGGTATGTCATTGCCTTAATTATGGTTCCTTTGAACCCATGCTTGTTCTTATCATAATCTTCTCCCCATACACGTGCTCTCAGAACGTACTCGTCGTTCTCCTTCTTTATCTCTAGCTTCTCTATCTTTCCTAGAGCAAAATTTTCAGCATCTAGCCTATATAGAAGCTCATCTATCCAGTTAAAGAGAAGCTGTTCTAGATCTATGCCTCTGACCTCTATCTCTATCATCTTTTTTGGTTCTACCTTAGATACATCGTATATGAAGTTTGCAAATCCATATGCAGCATTTGCAAAAGCTTCCTCTAACGTGCATCCATATGCTACTATCATCACATCGGCTGTATGTTCAGCATATTCAAATGGCTTCTCTATACGACACTCAGACACAGTTAGAAGATCTTATCAGAACTTAAAAGCACGTCGATAATAATAGTAGGAAAATACTTAATATTTCAGGAAGATATGTAAATAACAGGAAGATAGTCATGGTAATATGGACACCTGAGACATACGTCATAAAGAGAGATGGTAGAAAAGAACCGTTCATATACGAGAAAGTCGTGATGTCCTGCCTCAAAGCTGGAGCACCTCCTGAAGTAGCTAGAAAGATAGCGACAAAGATACTTGCGAAGATCGTCGTAGAAGATAGAAAGGAAGTGACGGCACGTGAGTTAACGAGGTGGATACTTGAGCTACTTAAACAGGAAAACGAGGAGTGGTATAGGAACTGGATAATATTTGATAGAGCAGTAAAGAGAAGAAAGACGGAGGAAGAGCTCAAGCAAGGGCAGTAACCTTACTATGGAGAGAGCTGAGGAGTCTAGAAGATGGTTAGCGCAGGCTAAGAGAGACCTAAAAGCAGCGAAAGACAGTGTCAGAGACGAGAACTACGAATGGGCCTGCTTTCAAGCCCAACAAGCCAGCTGAAAAAGCAGTTAAAGCACTCCTATATGCATGTGGAGCATTTGCATGGGGTCACAGTGTCGTAGAGCTCTTCGAGAAAGTTGAAAGAATATGCTCAATACCAGTACCAGAGGAACTATACAGGGCTGCTCGTGAACTAGATAGACACTACATACCAACTAGATACCCTAACGCCTTTCCCTCAGGATATCCAGGAATGTACTACGACAAACATACAGCAGACAAAGCTATAGAGGAGACCGAAAAGATATTAACATGGGTAGTAGAAAAGTTGAGAGAAATAGGGATAGAAGTATCATAGAGATAGTACTCAAGACGATTAAGAATGTTGAAAACTTTTTAGAAGTAGAGGCGGCACTTCTATTCGGCTCCTGGGCTAGATCTGGAGGAGGAGAATGGAGCGATATAGATATCTTAGTAATAAGTGAAAGCGTTAAAAATATACCAATATTAGAAAGATTTAAAATTTCAAAAGAATTAACAACACCTCGAATAGACCTATTCATATACACGTACGAAGAAATTATAAAAATGCTTAGACAAAATAATCCACTAGTAATATCCGCCCTATGTGAGGGGCTGATATTGAGACCTTCAAGAAGAATCTTAGAACTCATAGATTTCGTTAGAAGATGCTACCGCAAAGTCGAGAACGTCTACGTAGGTATCTGTGAAGATGGTGGGCCCGCCGGGATTTGAACCCGGGTCCTACGGGTCTGGAGCATCGGCCAGCCCAACTATGAGTGGGCTGTCCGCCGCTCTACCTTGCTGAGCTACGGGCCCAACCCTCCATTTTCAAACTAGACCTAATTAGCTAATAAATCTTTCCCTATAACCACCCATAAAATAAATGGTCTTTAAAGAACATATTTAAGCACCTATACTAACGTTTAAATGATTGTCAATTTATAAGAAATCATGTGAGAACAGCCGGGGACACAGTTTTCATTCTAATAGACCTGGATAATGTAGGTTACGAGATAGTACGATTAATATCAGAAAATTCTATAGAAGAAGTTAAACACCTATCAAACTCAATAACAAACTTATTATCTAACATAAGAATAAGTTTGTCAAGAGAATATGGTGAAAAGTTAGAGATAATATATGAAACAGGAGATAACATGCTATTTCTAATCAGGAATTGTAATAATATTGAGAAGACAGCACTAGAGATAGCGGAGATAGTCGACAAAGAGATCTCAAAAATAGATGTAAGATATCAAATTCAGGCTAGCATAGGTACATCAGATGAATTAAGGTACGTACCTATTGCAATATCAATAGCGAAATTAAGTATTAAAGAACTTTCAAAAAAGATAGGAGAAAAAACATCGATATCAATAGTCACTTCAAACTCACATATCGAAATAATTAAAGAGCAGTTTGTAAAACATTTAATAAATGCTCTAAAAGTAGATATCGAAAAAATACCTACAATAGATACGACACTAGAAATAGGACAAATATACGTCTTATCAAAAATATTAAGATTGTTACATAAAATTAATAAAGAATCTATTGAGAATATGATAATAAGAAATGTAATATGAGCTCAAGTTCTAGAAGAATACTTGAGAATATATTCGATTTCCTTTGTAGAGAAGACATAAGGGAAGAATTCTTAAGAAGTATACTAATAGATATATTTCGCGATAACATCCTTAAGAATTCTAAAAGAGATAATCCTAATACTCTTCTCGAAAGATTACTAAATAAATACGGAAAAGAATTTGAAAAAGACTGTGAAATCGTAAAAATAGATTCACTTCATGATAGTTCTAGCGTTATTAAATCTAAATCTTTAAGAAAGTTTGTGCATGAGAACTCTGTAGAAGGATTCATATTTATAGTGACTCCTGGTCTCCTTAGAGAGTTTTTAATATTTCTATCAGTACTAAGAAAATCTGAACTTAACTATCGTACTCGGATAGATGTAGTTACAACGTATCCTGATGTTGGATTCGTAACATTTCTAGAGAAACTAGTTAGATATTTATCTAAGTATTTTAGAATTTATTTCAGAAATACTGATAAAGATGTTTTAGATCAGGATATTCCATGTTCTTCATATTTATTACCTGAAGAGAGAAGAGGAATAGTATCGTTATATAATGTAATAAGAGAGTATTATAGACAAAATCTAAAATTCGTTATATTCATACCAGCAGTTCCACTATATATTCTTGTAAACATACTTAATACTCTATGTAAGCATCATGATCTCTCATATATAGGATATATTAGATTCTTCGAGAAAAAACTTATATTATTTACCTACACTATATCCGCAATATGTCGTCATTAATTTCTCAACTAGAGAATCGAGATCTAACAAAAAAGTCTGTGGTTATTGCAAGATCATCAAAATATATCTTTAACAGTTTTTCAGAACGTTTAAGCAATGTTTTCAGAGTACTGCCTCGAGAATTATATTTTAGAGATTATGTATGTAGAATATTCTATGTAGAGACTGATAGTTTTTCTATCTATTGTTTTCTTGTAGATATTCGAAACTTTATCATAGAATTAACTACGAAAATTCCATGTTTATTAATTATCTTGATAACATATAACTACCTCCTATTCTCCAATCCTAAATGTATTAAAGATTTAGTTAAGTCCATTCTTAAAGATGTATTTGAAAATTTTGAAAATGTAGAATTCGCGTATAATCTTTCTCCAGAGATATTTTTTGATAGACTAGAGAAATTGTTGTTTAGTGGTAAGATGATTCGAGATAAGCTTCGCATGAATCTTATCACATATTTGTTATATCCTCTCAAAGTTTACTACTATATTACACTTATTGAATATGTAGTATCGTGTTTTAGAGATGTTATCTCTTCATCTTTAATCAAGTCCAAGGATCTTAGTTTATTTTTAGAAAAATTTAGCGATTACGCATCAACAATATTAAGAATGAGAGTTAGCAAAATTATCGCACTTTTTTCAGCTTATGTATCTTTTTTAGTCTTTTTCTTCAGAATCCTACTTGTTTGGCTGAATGTATCAAAGTGCTTATTTTTGTGTATATTACTAGCCTTGTTTCTATTGCTAGTATTATTGTGATTTTTTATCTGTTGTTTTTCTGCATTTTGTTTTTCTTTTCGGAATGTTTTTAAGTGAGTTAGAGTTTCTCATGTTTGGTTAAGGGTAATGGTGTTTGATAAGTGTCCTAATGCTGATGCTGCTTGTGAGGTTCGTGAGTTTAAGTCTGTTGATGTTGTGAGGAGGCTTGGTGTTATTCCTCCTAATCATATTCATCTTAAGAATTATCCTATT
>JAADCU010000091.1 GCA_013154355.1 Thermoproteota archaeon
CCAGTATTACTTGGACCAATAAGTACTGTCAGCGGTCTAATCAGAATCTGGCAAGGACTACGAATCGGACCAAGTCTCTCAATTTCTAACACTATGTCACATTTATCTTCTCTATAATCCACAGTGTTAGGTAATGTATTCAAACATATTTAGACATTTCTATACGGAGAATCCCTAAAACTCCAAAAGCCATATTCTATCTCTCCTCCTTAGTTCATGCATTAAACTGTCTAGGTTTGGAAAATACCTAGTACTAAGTTAGTCATCATTTATCAGCTTAGGCGTAACTTAATCATCTCTCATCTGTGGGCTGGATTCATCATTTTTCCTAAGAATTGATTATGGTGATCGGGGAGGTGCCCCAGTAGGGAGGGACCCTTCATCTAGGCCCTAGCGGGCCTATCTGGGCTCTCCAATTGCTTAATGATTGTGGTGAGTATTTATTGTTTTCTTATCTCTAGAACTCCACTTCTCGTGAGCTCTATCTTTCGTATAAGGAAGCATATATTGCTTGTTCATTAATGAACATTATTGAGATATGGTCTTCGTTGTTTTAGTCCTATTGTTCAGCCGAGAACCGAGTCTTCATCTTTCTGTGCCCGTTACATTCATCATCTTTTTACTGGTGCCATCTTTGCTGCTTTTCCTAGGTAATCCCATATTCTTATAAGCTCATTAAGTTTTGCTACTCTTTCACCTCCTGTTACTCCTGTCTTTATGAATGGTGCTCCAAATCCTACGGCTATATGTGCTAGTATTGGGTACTCGGTCTCTCCTGACCTATGTGATACTATTATGGTATATCCATGTGATACTGCTAGCTCAGCTGTCCTTCTAGCTCTGGTTAATGTTCCTATCTGGTCTGGCTTAATTATTATTCCATTAGCAGCCTTCATCTGGATACCTTTTCTCAGCCTCTCCTCATTTGTTACAAAGATGTCGTCTCCAACTATTATCCTGTCAGGAAACATTGATGTTAGCTCTGCAAAGCTCTCAAAGTCCTCCTCATGGAACGGGTCCTCTATGTAGTATATGTCATACTTCTCTATTAGATATTTCATGTACTCTAGCTGCTGTCTAGGATCTCTCTCAACACCCTCGTTCTTGTATACGTACTTCTTCTTCTCCTCGTTCCATAATGTGTCAGCTGCAACATCGATACCTATCCTGATCTCTATTCCGAGCCTGTTCCCGACCTCCTTGGTAGCTCTAGAGAGTATCTCTAGAGCTTTCTCGGTAGATATTCTTGGAGTCCATGCTCCCTCATCGTTTCTGCCGCCTGTGAAGGTTGGGTCCTCCTTGATGAGCTCTTTCAGGACTGTCTTATGAACTTCGAAGTTTGCTTTAACTGCAGTATATGCGTCAGGGGCACCTATGGGTATTGATAAGAACTCTTGAACGTCAGGTCCAAGTCCTCTACTATGTTTTCCACCTCCTATCACGTTACCGACAGGATATGGAATATATCTTGCCATTGCTCCACCAATATGTTGAAAGAGAGGTATCGTTAAAGCATCAGCTGCTGCCCTAGCCACAGCCATGGATGTTGCTATAGCTACTGCACCACCTATTCGAGAGAAGTTATCAGTACCATCAATCTCCTCAAGCTTGAGATCGATCATTACCTGGTTAGATGCGTCAAGACCAACAAGCTCGGGGACTACGAACCTCTCGAAAGCTTCTATACCTGCGTCAACATTATCATTTGGGAAGTACACGACCTCGTGTCTTCCTCTCGATGCTCCTGCTGGTGCAGCAGCTCTACCATAGCCACCTTCAACCTCTACCTCAACCTCGACAGTTTCCTCTCCTCTAGAGTTGAATATCTTACGAATAGATAGGTCACGTATAGATGTTATGTCCTCAATACTCATTCAGGACATACTAAGTTACATGATTATAATGTTTTATCAAGAAGGCACTCTACTATATCAACAACAGGATACATATCTCTGCTATAGATTACGAACTTAGCTACTCTAGCAACATCGTCATCAACAGGATTATAGGCTATGGAGTACCTAGCACGTGATATAAATGGGAGATCTATCGATCCATCACCTATCGCTAGAACACTATCCCAATCTATGTTGAAGGCTTTCTCAAAGATGTTAACTATGCAGTCCTTTGAGCATACATTAACACGTACAGAGAATACTCTATCATTCTTATATACTAACCTGTTAGATATGTAGAGATCTACGTAATCTCTCACAAGCTCGTAAGCAAGCTCTAGACCACCACTAATCATGAATACTCTAACTCGATGCTTATTAAGCAGCTTAAGTAAGTCTAATGCTCCTGGTACAAGATCCTCATATGTGAGCGATATATCGTATCTATAAGCTCCACGCCATAGAAATGCGTCAACAAAGGCCCAGTCTCTATAATCGATAATCTTCTTATTTAATGCAGCATCTCTATGTATAGAAGCTACCTGTTGCGTGCCAAGAACAGAGTGAACATACTGCCAACTGCTCTTATGCTTAATAATGACACCATCAACATCTAGTATAGCATATCTTACTGCTCTCTTACACACCTCAGTTAGTAGTGTAAACGAACTACTTAAAAACTTGTATCACAACACTACCATGTTATGCATAAGGATCAAGCTGTAGGTGTAGGATTGATCATCATAAGCGTGATAGTGATAATAGTTTATGCTCTCCTCATGTTCGGACCATACATACCGATCGCAGGCATAAACAAGATTTTCACCATGTCAGTATCGATAGCGGCACTACAGGTAACAGCCTTCATAGCAGTAGCCATAATATTTGGAATACTTGCATGGGTAGGATACACACTAGCAACAACACCACCACCTAAGCCAATAGAAGAGATAGAGAAGGAGATAGAGGAAGAACTGAAAAAGCTTGAGGAAGAGCTGAAGAAGGAGCAGGAGAAGGAGGCACAGACACAGCAGACAAGCTCAGAATCAAAGAGTCAGTAAAACATCATTATCCTACTACCATCAATTCTACCGAGCGTCCTACCTCTCCATAACAATCTTCTCAGAAAATTACTATCTTTCTCATAGGTAATATGATAACATGCTATCTGAAATCTTGCAAAGTCACCACATCCTACATTAATAAACACTGACCTACATATATGGTTAACATCTACTCCAAGTCTAAGAAGAGTCCTAACCTCGCACCACATGTCAGGATCATTCAATCCTACGTTATCTGTACCAACACGTACGTTCTGAACATTATTAAATATCTCTACATTACACTTACCAACTAACGCAAGATTTGATCTAGGAGTAACTACTATGATCTTATTCTCTAACTTAGATAGATCTCTAACATGTGTACAGTGAACTAGTACGTCAGCTTTTAAGACATTTAACGCTAGATCTAGATCATCTTCCTCATATACGTCTAAGGTCTCTGATACATGAGTCATGATCTCTAGACCACGTTCATGAACAATCTTCTCAATATGTTTAAGCTCATCAACATTATAGTTTAATGGGGATATAAGTTCTACATTGAACCCTCTCTCAACTATCATACGAACCTCGTTCACAATATCTTCATCATAGTTCTCCCAGTATCCTATATGAAACTTTGAAGGTTCAAGAAATGGTTTCACAGTTATTGGAAACCTCTCCATAACTCTAGATAGGAGATCTATAGTATGTAGACCCATCTCTAAAACTATCCACATCTCTCCAGTTCCTGATCTATACGCTACATCTAGAGCATACTCAATACTTCTCAACAGTCTTCTCTCATCTACCTTCCTGATATATAGGTATTTTATGCCGTATGGCGCACCAACAACATCGTCAATATACATAGTCTTGAAACATCTTCTCAATTCTAGATCAAGAACGTGAACATGACAGTTAGCGAACTGGGGTATAAGTATGGTGAATCTCTTATCGTATCTTATATTTGATATCTTTCCTATTCCAACAATCCTACCTTCATCATCTATCTCTACCTGTGCATTATCTATCAGTAGAGTCTTATCATCCTCTAATGTTACTAGCTTTCTAGATCTGATTATCACTCTACTACTATGGTCCTGTTACTGTACTTGCTCTCTCTCAACATCTTTAATCTTCTTGCAAGCTTCACAGCAGCCTCTACAGCTCTCCTAGAGTACTCTTCGGCTCTCTCCATAGCTTGTAGTCTTGTTGCTCCTGGACCTATTATTCCAAGTGTTACAGGTTTTCTAAACTGTATAGATATGTCTAGTAGCTTTCTAGCTGCTTGATTAGCTACGACCTCGTCATGCTTTGTCTCCCCCTGTATTACTGCTCCTAGAACAACTACAGCATCGACATCATCTTTCTGAGCAAGCTCATATGCTGCTATGGCTGTATCATATGTTCCTGGGACCTTGACTATGTATGTGATCTCTGCACCTAGAAACCGTGCATGGCTGATAGCTTTCTGAAGCATTATGTATGTTACATCATAGTTGAACTCTGACACAACTATGCCAAGCCTAACCTTCTCCACAATTATCATGAGAAAGCTCTTGTAGAGTTTTATTACAGTTACTGTCTAAGCACATGCGTAATGCTTATTTTAGATACAGGTCATAGTAAGTTCACATGTGTACTAGAGTAGGCATCATTGGAGCATCAGGATTTGTTGGAGGAGAGCTTCTACGCATACTTCTGTCACATCCTCATGTCGAAGTCAGAGTAGCAACATCTAGAGAGTTCAAGGGAGAGTACGTGTTTCGTGTTCATCCACATCTTAGAGGTAAGACGATGCTTAAATTTGTTGAACCAAACATAGATCTGATAAGCAAAGAATGTGATTACGTTTTTCTCGCAGTACCACATGGACAGAGTCTACACATAGTACCGAAGCTCCTCGAGGTTGGATTGAAGGTTCTAGACCTCAGTGCTGACTATAGGTTGAAAGATCCTGAAGCATATGTGAAGTGGTATGACTGGAAGGAGCCTCACCCATATCCAGACCTACTCAAGAAGGCCGTATATGGATTACCAGAGATACATAGAGAAGAGATCAGGAATGCAGATCTCGTAGCTGTTCCTGGATGTATGTCTACTGCTGGAATACTTTCACTACTACCATTAGTGAAGAACGATCTCATAGAGACCTCTAGAATAGTCATAGACGTAAAGATAGGTAGTAGTGGAGCAGGAGCACATGCACCAAGACTTGACTTACACTCATATCGTACATATGTGATAAGACCATACGAGGTGACAGAGCATAGACATATAGCTGAGATAGAGCAAGAGCTCTCACTAGCAGCTGGAAGACCAGTACAGGTAGCGTTCACCCCTCATGCAGTAGATGTTGTACGTGGCATACTTGCAACATCTCACTCTTGGGCAAAGAGGTCTCTCTCTGAGCCTGATCTATGGAAGGCGTTTCGCTCTACCTATGGTAACGAGCCCTTCATAAGGATAGCTAAGGACAAGACTGGACTACATAGGTATCCAGATATCAAATATGTCATAGGAAGCAACTACTGTGACGTAGGTTTCGAGATAGACTCAAGAACAGGAAGAATAGTCACCTTTGCAGCAATAGACAACTTGATGAAAGGTGCTGCAGGACAGGCAGTACAGTGCATGAACATAATGTTGAAGATAGACGAGAAGACTGGACTAGACATGACTCCACTGTTTCCAGTGTAATTACCTGTACTACAGACAGAACATTTTTTAGACAGATCAAATAGAGCAGTGACATGGGTTGGGGAGGAGGCGGCTGGGGAAGAGGTAGAGGTCGAGGCGGAGGATGGGGCGGAGGCGGAGGTGGATGGGGTAGAGGACGTGGAGGAGGCTGGGGAGGTGGTGGATGGGGATGGGCTCAAGCAATGCCTCAGATGCCTACACTACCTCCACCTCCTCCAGGAGCTGTTAGAGCTGTAGCATCAGTAGAGACCAATGCTGGTCTAGATAGCATAATAAGCCCAAGATTTGGTAGAGCACCATTCTTCGCAGTAGTAGACGTGGCTAGTGGAAGAGTAGCTAATGTTCAGATTGTCCAGAACCCATGTATAGATCTTCCACATGGTGCTGGAGTAGCAGTAGCCCAGTGGATACTCAGCATAGGTGCAAGATGTGCCATAGGTGCACATTTTGGACCTAACGTGATGGCTGTTCTACAGCAGGCTGGTGTGAGAGTATGCATGGTTCAGCCAGGGATCAGGCTAGCAGATGCCTTGAAGGTGTGTGGCCTAGTCTAAGATATCTTTTTTAGATAGATCTAAAACTTCATAATGTGCAGCGAGAGATCGTGATAGCTAGTGGAAAAGGAGGAACAGGTAAGACGTTCCTATCATCTAACCTCGCATATTACATATCTAAGATCCTTGAAGAACACTGTATAGGGGTTGATGCTGACGCCGAGGCACCCGACCTAGCTCTAGCTCTTGGAGACTACGTCAACATATACTCTAGAGAGGAGATATATGAGTCGAGAAAGGCTACGATAGACTACGATAAGTGTAACCTATGCATGATGTGTCAGACAGTATGCAGATTCTATGCAATAACTATACAGGACGATAGACCTATAATAGTAGAAGAGTACTGTGAAGGATGTGGAGCATGTAGCATAGTATGTCCAACACAGGCGATATCATATAGAACGGTCAGGACAGGATTCATAATACATGGAAAGACCAGACATGAGGTAGACGTGGTCACAGCAGATCTCGAGGTTTCTGGTAGAAATACTGGTCACCTAGTGTACCTAGCCCGAGAGAAGGCTAAACAGATCGGCAAGAAGTACATCGTCATCGATGCAGCACCAGGAATAGGATGCCCAGTCATATCTAGCATAGTTGGAGCAAATCTCCTAGTAATATGTGTTGAACCAACACCACAGTCATTCAACGGATGCTGTAGATTAATAAATGTTGCAGAGACCGTGAAAATACCTTACAGAGTTGTGATAAACAAGTACGACCTAAATAGAGAATATACGGAAAAGATAGAGAAAGAGCTTGGAAACAATGTTATAGGTAGAGTACCATATAGTAGAGACATCGTGAAATCATATGCAGACCTTACACCACTACTAGCAACATCTAGCCCATTAAAGAGAGAGGTTGAGCACATAATGGAGGAGATAGTCAGGGTGTGCTCATGATCATAGCAGTAGCAGGAGGTAAAGGAGGAGTAGGAAAGACAATAATAGCAGTAAACATTGCACTACTACTCAGAGACAGGGGAAAGGTAGCAATAGTAGATGCAGATGCTGATAACCCCTGTGTTGAACCAACAATGAGAAACCTAGGAGTAACCATAGAGAGCATAGAGGAGGTATATAGATTCAAGCCTAAGATAATAGAGGACAAGTGTGATCTCTGTGGAAAATGTGTAGAAACATGTCCAGAACATGCAATAGTTCTCATACCAGGACAGAGAATAATGATAATAGAGACACTATGTGCAGGATGTGGATGCTGCTCACTTATATGCGATAGAAAAGCCGTACTAGAAGATAAGGTAGTTGAAGGATATATAAAGAAGGGTAAGACAGCTAACATAGATCTCCTCATAAGCGAGCTAAAGCCAGGAGAGAAGAGAAGTTACGTAGTGATGACAAAGATGATGGAGACATATAGGAGGGATCTAGAAAAGTATGATTACGTAATAATAGATTCTCCACCAGGAACAGGGGCTGGCGTATTCTCAATACTTAAGAACAGTGATATACATGTAATAGTTACTGAAGCATCAAGACTAGGCTTAGCTGATTTTAGAAAGATAATGAAGTTAAAGGAAGAGAAACTTCCTCAGAAGAAGACTATAGTAGTCGTAAATAAGTATGATCTAAACATGGAGGTTACAGGAGAGATAGAAAGATATTGTAAGGATAGGAAGATACCTCTAGTAAAGATACCGTACTCTGATACTATAGCAAGATTCTACATGACTGGCAAGCCAGTGGTGATGGAGAACGTAGAAGAGAGAAGATTCTTTGAAGAGATTGTTAAGAAGATCCTGGACTAGGTTACTCCTTCTTTCCTCCCTCCTTCTTATATCTCTCTATTGCATCCATTATTAGCTTCTTAGCCTCATCAGCTCCCTTGAATCCTCTCACCTTTGTCCACTTTCCTGGCTCAAGCTCCTTATAGTGCTCGAAGAAGTGCTTTATCTTGTTTAGTATCGCCTCTGGAAGATCGTTAACGTCCTTCACGTTCTTGTATGTTGGATCAACTTTGTCTACTGGTACTGCAATGATCTTGTTATCTACTCCCTCCTCGTCCTCCATCTCTAGTACTCCTATTGGTCTTACTCTTATCACGCTTCCTGGCATTAGAGAGTAGTTGCTTATCACTAGGACGTCTGCTGGGTCACCATCTGGCATTAGTGTCTGTGGAACTGTTCCATAGTTGAACGGGTAGAACATTGCTGTATATAGTACTCTATCAACCATTATTGCACCAGTCTCCTCATCCATCTCGTACTTTATGTTCGAGAATGCTGGTATCTCAACGACCACATATATGTCGTCTGGTGGGTTCTTTCCAGGTGGAAGCTTCTCGAGGAGTGATGCCATACATGATACATATGTTGAATGGTTTATTAAAATATTAAGGTTGAGTAAGGTGATACATTGATACACTACTTAAATACCTAAGACTTTAAAGTAACATCAATAACATAGTAGAAGCATGAGCTCGAGAGGATACTTAAGATGGCTTGGTCATGCAGCATTTGAGCTAGAGCTATATGGTAAGAAAATTCTCATAGATCCATGGATAACAAATCCTAAATCACCTATAACACTTGAAGACCTCAAGAACATAGACTTCATACTTGTAACACATGACCATGGTGATCATCTAGGAGAGACAGTCGAGATAGCTAAGAAGACTGGAGCAACAGTAGTAGGAGTCTACGAGCTTACTCTCTACGTATCTGAGCAAGGAGTACAGAACGTGCTACCACTAAACGTTGGCGGACCTGTGAAGCTTACAAGCGAGATAGAGATATATGCAACACCAGCACTACATAGTTCTACACGTGGATGTCCAGTAGGTTACGTAATATCTACTCCTGACTTCACGATATATCATGCTGGAGATACAGGACTATTCTCAGACATGGAGCTCATAGGTAAGCTCTACAATATTGACCTGGCTCTACTACCGATAGGAGGAACGTTCACTATGGGTCCAAGAGAGGCTGCGATAGCAGTAACCTTACTGAGACCAAGATACGTGATACCAATGCATTACAATACTTTTCCAGAGATCAGGCAAGATCCTGAGATGTTTAAAGATATTGTTGAGAAGGTTGCTCCTCAGGTAAAGGTCCTCATACTTAACCCAGGTGATAGAGTTGACATACCTATAAGAATCTAGAATAGTGGTATACTTAGCTTCTCACTAACTATCAGATCTGTAAGTCTCGTAACCTTATCAAGCTCCTCTCTTATAATGCTCTCTATCTCATTCCTCATCTCTCCAGTAATATCCTGTCTAGGAGTTATCAAGTCTATACCAACGCTGAGTGGCTCATTTATTGGTCTACCTATCTGACTCAGAAGATAAACATGAACCTCATCAACATCTCTAACCTGCTCATATATTCTATCAGCTATCATGTTAGCAAGAATATTATAGAGCTTACCGATATGACTTACCGGATTCTTACCGGCAGCAGCCTCCATGCTCATAGGTCTCATAGGAGTTATCAGACCACGAACTCTGTTACCTCTACCTGTACAACCATCGTCACCACATTCTGCAGATGTTCCAGTTATGGTAAGGTAAAATATTCCATGATCAGGATCGTCAGCAGTGTTAACATGGACTTCAACATCTAGCTCTGGAACTGCCTTACTTGCAAAATCTTCTATACTCTTCTTAATCTCCTCCTTATAGTTCAGATACTCGTCTCTATCTCTCACATGTCTACTAATCAGTGCACAGGCTACTGTGAGAAGAACCTTGTTCCCTTTCCTGAATGCCATGACCTTCACGTCCTCTCCTGCAGCTGGAAGCTTCTCCTTGAACTCTCTAGAGTTAAGTAGTCTCTCTACACCATATACGAGTCTCTCTGTTGGTGTTAGTGGTGCTATTCCAACTCCTAGACTAGTATCGTTTGCTGGAGGTATTCTTCTTAGACCCTTCTTGAAGAGACTTACAAGATCAACGCTTCCTGAACCTAGTGCACACTCTATTATCACATGATTATCAGGATCTAGGTACCTAAAGTTCTGCTGAATCCACCTCTTGGCTGACGTGACAATTATCTCCTCCACAGGCACAATATCTACCTCCCTTCTACCATTATGTTCGAGTTCTACTGTCATTGTAACTCTTCCAGCAATAATGATCCTTATAGGTCGAATAACCTCACCGCCGCCGAACTCTGGCCTAGCTTGTCCACCAACTACTAGGACCTTGTCAACGTTGTGATGAAGGATGACACCGTACTTCTCTCTATAGTACTTGGAGAGTCCTACACTAGCTGCCTCGGCTACAGCATCAGCTATGTAGTCAGGATGTCCTGTGCCTTTTCTCTCTACGAACTCTATCTCTCTCTTATATATTGGTACTGTGTCTATCTTGTTTATAGATATGGACGTCATCGTGCTTACCCTAACACTACGTCTGTTGTAGAGATGAACAGTATCTGGTTACCTCTTATGTATACTCTACCATACTTGACTATTGTCTGACTTGTTTTAGGATCAATCTCCTCTGCGTCATCAAGAACCACGTTCATACAGCTGTCATATGCAGTGAGAACTCCTCTTATAGCCTTATTATTCTTAAGTCTTATCACGACATTCTTTCCAAGAAGCTTCTGAAATATTTTCAGAGGCTGAATCATCTGTGTTGCCGACATTACTGATTCAACTGTCCCAACTATTATTTAACATTACGCTACCATGAAAAGAACTCCATATGTGTCGCCTAGAGGAACATGATGACTCTAGAGAATGGTTTTTAAAGAGTCTTATAAACTCGGAGGTAAACGACTTAAAAAGGCTAGAAAAGATTTATAAAGAGGTACCCAATAAACCTTACTGGGTGGGAGTAAATGACCAAGAAGGCAAAAGCAATCGCCCTCATAGTAGCTGGAGCAGTCCTAGTAGCCTTACCTGAGCCAGTCACAACACCCATAGGCGTAGCACTGATAACCAAGGGCATAAAGATGCTTAAAGGAGTAACCGAGGAGACAAATACTCAAAAAGAAGCGCAGGCTCAGGAGAAGACAGAATCAAAGTAGGATTCTTCTTTTAAACAAGACATACACCCTAACATCATGCTTCTCAAATTAGGACATAGCCCCGATCCTGACGATGCATTTCTAACATATCCCATAGTCTGCAGAAAGATACCCTATCCACAGGAAATAGAGATCAAAGAGATAATTCTAGACATAGAGACCTTAAACAAGTTAGCAATACTCGAAAGATTAGAAATATCGGCAGTAAGTGTAGGAGCATACTTACTAATCTCAGACAAATACTACATCATTCCATATGGAGCAAGCGTAGGCTATGATTACGGTCCAAAACTGCTAGTAAGAAGAGTTGAAAAGGATGCCATAGTGGCAGTACCTGGAAAATATACTACAGCAAGAATACTGACAGAACTATACCTAAGAGAAGAACATTCAATAGAAAACTTAAAGATAATAGACGTACCCTTTGAGAAAATTCCAGAACTAGTAATAAACGATGTAGTAGATTGTGGAGTTCTAATTCACGAAGAACAATTAAAAGAATTTAAAAATGTTGAGAACATCGATCTAGGAGCATGGTGGAAAAATAAGACTAGATTACCAATTCCTCTTGGATTAGATGTAGTTCATGTTAAAGTAGGACTAGATGTTGCTAGAGAAATATCTAACATGTTTAAAAGAGCTATAGAATACTCATATAGAAATATTGAGGAAGTACTTGAATATGCAATGAAGTTCTCAAGACTTAGAGATAGAGAGCTTGTATTAAAATTTATCAAAATGTATGTAAAAGATCTAGAATTAACTTATGAAAGTCCTGAAATAAGAGCTATACAGATACTACATGAGCTATGTAAAAAATATAATATAGAACCATTCTCGAGAACAAGCCTAAATATAAAAATTATATATTAACGATCTCAAGTATCTTCTTCTCAAAATCTAGAATCTTATACAGAGTATCTCTCTCTATGATATAGGTAATATCTCTTGTCAAGTACTCTTCGATAAGATCATATGGAAGAATCTTTACTAAATAATGATCAATTTCTCTAATAATCTTGTTCTTATCTGTGTGTTGTAGTATATGTTTTATAAGAAATGTTAATGCTTTAGCTTTCTCTAGATCTCTTCTATATATCAGTACTGCATATATTAGAGGTACATTATATAAGTTATGCCATTCTTCACCAATGTCTAGAATTATTCTATGTCTATAGTATGCTTCGAGAGCTAGATCTCCTATAAGAAATACAGGTTCGCTATTAATAATGTTATCGAGGTTTTCTCTATTAATATCTATACGCTTTATCTTAATGTTCTTTTTAAACCTTATTCTGAAAATATGTTTTAGTATTTTTATAGATGTTGCAGATTCCTTTGTAGAATATATCTGTTCTATATCTTCGATATCTACATCATGTATGTAGTATATACCTACGCTTTTTACAGGTCCTCTAGATGCTATACATATCTCAGAGATATCGTAATGCTTGAGCACATTATTAGATAGCTGAGCTATAGGTATCATACATATTTCAGGTCTCTCATTATTTAATACTTCTAATGTTTTTGAAGGCTCTATGTTTAAGAGTTTGAGATTATTTACGGTGTTTTTCAATATTATTCTTATAGGTTCACAGTTTAGGTATCTTGGTAATATTATTCTCATAGTATCTTCACTATGTTACAGTACGTGTCTCTAAGAGCTGGCTGATATCCTGTACCTCTAATGATCTCTGCTAACTCTTCTATAGTTGTGATATCTTTTCTACCTGTCTCTCTGAACACTTTCTCGTTTATCATTGTTCCAACAAGATCGTTTGCTCCTCCTGTCAGTGCTACCTGGGCAAGCTTCTTACCAATAGATACCCAGTAAGCTGCTATCCTTCTTACTCTATCACCAAGTACTATTCTAGAGATTGCTATTACTCTAAGCACGTACTCGCTAGAGCACTCATCTTTGACGATTCCTCTCCTATATAGCTCAGTGTTCCAGGGATTATACTTTAATGGTATGAAGACTAGTATAGAACCGGTCTTTTCCTGAAACTCACGTATCTTGAGAAGATGCTCTATCACATGTTCAGGTCTCTCAACATGGCCAAAGAGCATTGTCGCATTCGTTAGAATACCATACTTTGAGGCTAGTTCAGCAATATTAAACCACTCTTCAGCACTTATCTTGTTGGGAGTTATTATCTTTCTAACATCGTTATTATACATCTCTAAGCATCCTCCACTAAGCACGTCTAGCCCTGCCTCACGTAGTCTCTCCAGGACCTCTCTATAACTCATTCTCCAGAGCTTAGAGTAGTAGCCTATCTCACAACATGTGAGACCTTTAATCCTTACATGTGGAGTTCTCCTCTTGATAAGTCTAAACATCTCTTCAAAATACTCGATATCAAGCTCAGGATTGAGACCACCATTAAGATGAACCTCTGAGATCCCGTACATGTAGTAGGCCTCCTCTACAAGCTTGACGACATCTGTCGGTGTTAGAGTATATGCGTCAGAATCTTCCATGCTTCTAGCAAATGCACATATTGGACATCTAGCAACACAGATATTACTATAATTAACCACGAAGTTATTAACAAAAGTTACTGTTCTACCACACAATCTTCTTCTAACATTATCAGCTAGAGAGAGCAGAGAATGAAGATCAGTCTCTGTAAAGAGTCTCAAATACTCCTTAAACGTTAAATCATCAAGATTGTTCTCTATCACGACCTCTCTCATAGATAGACCATATCTAGCTTATAAGCATGTCTAAGATGATCTGCAATGTGAGCCTTAGAGCTCCAAGATATGATGGAGAATCGATATTAAACTTATCTAATTCAATATTAAGATCATTTGGAGTACCTGTAAAATATTCTTCACTTAAAAGAGAGATACATAATCAGATTCAGAATGAGAGAATACTTCTCATACTGCTTGATGGAGTAGTATACGATAAATACTTAGAGATATGTGAGAACGATCAAGAACTGAGAACATTATATAAGAATACTTATAAGATAGATACAGTATTTCCATCAACAACTCCCACAGTCTTAACCACGTTAAGTCTAGCAGTACCACCTATCGAACATGGTATACTAGGCACAGTACTATACATAAGAGAGATGGGCATACTAGTAAACACGTTAAATGTGACATTACACGCTAAACATGAGGAGAGAGACTCACTTACACGCGTAGGTTTCGATCTATGGAGAATAACAGGAAACATATCTACAATATTTGAAGAGCTCTCAAGAAGCTGCATAAGATCTCTAGCACTGATTCCAAGGGGATTGAAAGGAGGGATAAGCAGACTACTATACAGGGGAGCAGAAGTACAGGAGTACTCTACAATAGGTGAGGCACTGATAGAAGCACTCAACTTTCTAGATAATATTGATAGAGGACTAGCATACATATACAGTTCATCTCCAGACGACGTTGCACATAGAAGAGGGATAGAGTCAGAACACTACATGGAGGCTCTCATGGATATTCTAAAGAACATTGTAAGAATAATAAATAGAAGAAGACCTAGATCGATCACGCTAATAATCACTACAGATCACGGACATGTAGAGACATGTGAGAAAGATTATATTGAGCTAAACAAGTTTAGAAGAATGATATCAAAACTGTGCGCACCACCATATGGAGAATCTAGAGCAAGCATTCTACTAGCTTACGAGAGGTTAGAAGATGATGAAGATGTCAACATGTTGCTGAACATGGGCTTTGTTCTCTACACTATGAGAGACATAGTTGACATGGGCCTACTAGGGAGATCAGAGAACATTAACGAGACAGTGATGGGAAACTACATGATGATATCTCTAAGCAAGAGATGTCTCAGATATCAGTATAATCTATCAGAACAGGAGAAGGAGCCTCTCAGATCTATGCATGGCTCAGTCCTGCCAAGAGAAATAGAAATACCGTTGACCATAGTTAATCTATACTAGCATACTTAGACTTTATGATATCAACCCATACATTATCTCTAATGAACGATGGAACATTATATTCATCAGTATTCTTATTTACAGAATCTTCATCTACCATGGTAGTTCTAGAGCTATTGTTCTCACTGACTATCTTAATATTTTCAATCCTCTCAGAGATCTTTAATAACACATCTCTAATATTTTCAAGCTCTCTCACTATAGATAACATACAGTCCACGAACTTAGATACAATATCGATATCATTTCTCACGGTATTAGGTATGAGAACTCTATCACGATGTTCATAAGATATGAAACCTATCGGTAAGACTGGTAGGTAAGCCCTGAAAGATATCATAGTAGTAGCTCTTCTAGAGACCTTATTTCGAAGAGAGTCCTCAACAATAATGGTCTTGCCATTGCCAGCATCGGACGAAGTCTCCTTCATGTACTTCTCCTCTACATTACTATCCTCTGCCCTGACTAGTGAACAATCTTTACTAGAAGGCTCCTCCTTTTTCCTCTCTTTCTCCTCTCTCTCTTTCTCTAGCTCTCTTATATATGACCTATATTTTGATATTGCCTTATAGACAGTGTTTATAGATAATCCAAGAAGTTCAGCAATCTCCTTAGGCTTCTTACCTTGCTCAAAGTAGAGTTTTCCTACCTCAATCTCTGTCTTTGACAGTTTTACTGACACGTTAGGTAAGAGATCTTACTTACCTTTTAAAGAAGAACTTGAGTAAGATCCTGAATATATACATGCCTATCTTCCTAACATTCTGAGAGCCATTGTTAAGATATGTCTAGCAAGTTCTCTCTTATGAATATTCTCTAACAGTCTACATATACCGAACCTATCTATGACTATGACGGTATCGTATAGAGAACCGAACACGGGAACCTTACATGCATCATGTATGATGACGATATCTAGATCATTTTCAGACATTCTCTCTAATGCTCTATCAACGCTCTCTCCTATCTTTCTATTCCACTCAAGTTTGAAACCTATCTTCACTCTTGCTTTCTCGACAGCAGATACTACATATGGAGCTCTTCTGAGAGTTATCTTAAGCTCGCCTACTCTTCTAGTATCAATCTTCTCATTAAACTTGTCGACGATCTCATAATCTAATGGAGCTGCTGCAAAGATCACTATATCAAAACTATGTGAATTATCAAGCTCTTTAACTATGTTATACATTTCTCTAGTGGACTCAGCATGGTATGTATGTACGTTTGTTGTATCCTTAATGATCTCTCTAGCCTTCTCACTTAGATATCCATGTACTAGATAGACTTCTGCTCCTCGAGCATCTGCCTCTCTTGCAAAATATGCACCTTCTATACCACTGCTAGGAGTAGTTAAGTACTTCGTAGGATCAAGCCATTCTCTTGTTGCTCCAGCTGTGACCAGAACTTTCAATTCCTCCATGTCTCTAGGACATGTTAGATCAACAATCTTCTCAAATATTCTATCAATGCTTGGAATCTTAGCTCTTCCTGCAGATATGTCTGGATAAAGTATATGTATGCAGCTTAGAGTCTGTAAATCTCTAACTAGTCTCCTAGTTATAGGACTATCCCACATCGCTTGACTCATTACTGGAACTATCAGTATAGGCTTACCTAATCCAAGAACAGGAACTGCGCATAAAGATGGAAGATCACTCACACTTCCAGTACATATTCTACTAAGAGTATTCAATGTACAGGGACATATGCAGTAAACATCACACCACTCAGCAAGCTCAACATGTATAGGCTTACCATCACAAGTCTCGATATCGTAGACCTCTCCGTTAACGGCCCATGAGAGTAAGCTTCTTGTCACATACCTTAGAGCACTCCTAGAAACAACAACCTTCACATTAGCTGAATTCTTACGAAGCTTTCTACAGAGGTCAACCGATCTATATGAGGCTATGCTTCCTGTAATACCTAAGAGAACGTTCTTATCCTTTAGAAGAGAGCTCTCTATCTCTATTCTCTCCCTCAAGCTCATATATACCACCTCGATCTAGTATAGTGAATGAGAGATCGAGTTAGAGAACTAATAAGAGATAGAAAGAGTCTGATATGCATCAGCATAGACCCAGCACTGCCAGGAGCAAGAGACAGATACGTGATACCTGAAAGATACGTGACAGGAAGAGACGAGGAAGAGGCCATCATAGACTTCACACTAGACATTATCGATGAGACATATGATAGAGTAGTTGCATATAAGCTTAACCTATGGTACATGCTTAAGATATCACCTAAAAATCATAAGTATATAGCAAACTACATAAATAGACTAGGAAACATACCTATACTAGACTGCAAAATAAACGACATAGGCGACACAGTAGAGATAGGAATAACAAACATAGCAGAACTAGGTTATAAAATGATAACAATAAACCCACTCCTAGGGAACCTACATAAGATAGTTAATGAATGTAAAATAAGAAACATAGGTTCGCTAGTACTAGCATTGACGTCTAATTTAGAATCTGAGAGATATCTAAAGAACATGTATAGCAAAGATGGAGAACCGTTATATGTTAAGATATGTAGAGACGTAGTAGAGACAGATGCTGATGGATGTGTTGTAGGAGTTACAGATAATGTAACAGTAGATGATATATGTACTATAAGGAGCATAATAGGGGAAGAAAGAATAATATTTATCGTGGGAGTCGGAGCACAGAGAGGTGACATATCTAAAATAGAGAGAGCACTTCCAGGGTTGGTAATAGTTAACATTGGTAGAGACATAGTATACTCTGATAATCCTAGAGAGAAGGTAGAGTATTATAATAAACTCCTGTCTAGATTTTTGGAGAAGGTTTACGTAATCTAATTCTCCAGAACTTTGATACTAACTTACGTACTTTTGAAAGACTCTCCTTGGCAATGCTTAGAATAGTATCGCTGCTCTCTCTACTAGTAGTCTCGTGAAAAGGCTTCTCTACTCCTGCGATACCAGCTATGAAGTTAGTGAATGCTTTCTCTATAGATGCTTTAGAGGATGCACACTCAGTGATTACTACGATCTTTTTAAGTGAAAAATTTTCAAAAAGTGATAGAAGTCTATAACCCATATCATAGTAGAAGTCTACGCTTATCATGAACTCTCCTATGAGATCTTCCTTATACATGTCTAGTCCTAGAGGAAGAACAAGTACTTCAGGACTATACTTCTCAACAAGTCTTAAAGCTAGGTCAAGTGCGAGATCTGCAATATCGTCTCTAGATCCTGGAGGTATAGGTATGGGTAAGACGCTCCATGGTTCCTTCTTAACTCTTCTAAATATTCTAGTATCTAGATCGCTTAGACTACATAATGCGATGGTCGGTATCTTCATGATGTCTCTAAGCTCCATAACTATGTCATATATTCCATAGCAGAAGTGAACATCAATACATAGAATCATTGGTTTATTAGACATCTTTTTTGCTAGATATGTAGATACTGAGAATATGCTACATTTTCTTAAGAAGGTTCTTCCAGCCCATAGATCAGGAGGCTGATATATGAGAACAATTACCTTGCTCTCAGAGTCTTCCAGTATGTCTCTTAGAGCGTTATATGTTATGCTCATTAGTCTTCGGAAAAATGGTCTAGATCTTACATGTAGGTATAGGTCCTCTGAATGGACCTCAGTATAGATTTCTCTAATAACTTTATCATCAATATCGTTCACGTTCGTGAGTTTAAGTATCTTAATGTTTTCTTTCTTGAAGTTTACTGGCTTATCTAGTGCGTTAACATAGTCCTCTATTTTTGGCCTATTTTTGACTATGTAAGGTATCTCTAGACTATCTATGTCGAGAGGTGCTACTATCTTGACTATATTGTTCATACTGTTATCATCACCTGTCTACACGTCTGCTCACTCATCTTGAGCTTATATACTTCTAGAAGCTTCTCAGCAAGCTTTGACGTAGTATAGCTTAGTAGGAACTCTCGAGCTCTCTCTCTAGCATTCTTACCTAGCTCATCTCTAACGTCAGGATGATCTAGAAGATACTCCACATATCTTGCAGCTCCTTCAATATCTTCAGGACCTTCAACGTGGAATCCATCTACTCCATCTCTCACTACCCATCTCTGTCCATAGACTGCTGATGTTATTACTGGAACACCACCATACATGAACTCTATCTGTGTTAGTCCTAGAGCCTCCATCTTGCTCATTATTATGTTGATGTAGCTCTCCTTGATCAGCTTGATCTTATCCACATGATCTAGCTCGCCTGTTAGAGTAACGTTAGGTAGGTCCCTGCTCTCGCGTACAACATCTTCCCACTGGTTTCCTGGCTTGCCAGCAATGACGAAGTGGACATCTCTTCTATGTCTAAGTTTTCTAGCTACTTTCACAACTGCTAGAGGATTCTTTCTCTTCTCTATAGTTCCTAGATAGGCCACGATCTTAACGTTACTAGGTATACCATACCTCTGTCTGAAGTCTGAGGAGTCTACCTTGCTAAATATCTCGAACTCATCATCGTCTATCCCAGTAGGATAGACGTAGACCTGGTCCTTCCTAGCTCCCATGAGCACCATGTCCATTGCCTCTATAGGAGTTACACAGAGTATGAGATCAGCTACAGAGAATATGAGTGGAAACATTAGCTTGTTCCAGGAGATCCTGTAAGCTCTCTCCTCAGTCTCATAATATGCTGGGTCAGGAGGCTGATAGTGACTCATGTGACAGAACACGTAGTCCTCACATGCTCCTGAGAGCAGTGAGCTTGTTCTTCTCCATTGGACGAACTTAGCAACATCTTCAGGACCGTTCCAGAGCGTTGAGTGAGTTATCAGAACATTAAGCTTTAGTTCGCTTACGAGTCTAGTTAACACATGTATGAAGTCCTTGAACATTATTCTACGTGGAGGCCAGGTGACAGAGTATGCTTTAACTCTGATCGTTGGTATCCCAATATGGGGATCTGGGTCCATGATTACGTATCCTCTATCTCCAAACTCCTCCTCTCGTACCACGACCTCATTATCATGATAGTTGCTCGTTATGAGATAGGCATCATGACCAAGTCTTCTCAACCACTTGACCATCCTCTGAGCCGCAAGCTCCTGGCCTTTCGAGTTGCTTGTCTGGTACATTATTACACCAATTGATAAGTTCATAAATGATCTGCATCATAATACGCGGAAGGGCCTTATATCCTCTCACCCATGGTGCATCTCTCAGGCATATCTCAGATATGTGATGATGATATTATTCATATGCTCCATATCTCAAGAATGATGATTAAGCTACGTTAATAGTCTAAAAGCAGGTTAATGTGGTTTATAAGTCTCGTAGGAGTATTAAGAGGGAAAGTGTGAGAGTAGACGAGCTGCCGATAGACGAGAAATTGAAAAAGCTCATAATTGAGGAAAAAGGAATACTAGAGCTATATCCACCACAGGCAGAAGCAATAAGAGCTGGACTCCTCGACGGAGAGAACATAGTCCTAGCAACATCAACAGCAACAGGAAAGACCTTTCTCGCAGAACTAGCAATGGTGAACTCAGTACTGAGAGGAAGAGGGAAAAGCATTCTTCTAGTACCATTAAAAGCGCTTGCACATGAGAAGGCAGAGGACTTGAAGATATATGAGAAGCTAGGCATAAAGATAGCAGTAACAACAGGAGACTACGGCTCACTAGATACCTGGCTAGAGAGGTATGACATAATCGTAGCAACATACGAGAAGTTTGACAGCCTACTAAGACATAGAGCACCATGGCTGAGAAGCATAGGACTACTAGTCATAGATGAGGTACATTACATAAGTGACGAGAAGAGAGGGCCAATAATAGAGTCCATAATAGCGAAGCTGAGGATACTTGGAATAAGACCTCAGATACTTGCTCTCAGCGCTACGATAGATAATGCTGATGAGATAGCTGACTGGCTCGAAGCTAGACTAGTAAGATCTAGCTGGAGACCTGTTAAGCTGAGAGAAGGAGTATACTTTGACGGTAAGATACATTTCAACGATGGAGAGGTACTAGAGATAAAGAAGCTGAGAGATCCTGTAACAGACCTAGCAATAGACTGTCTAGAGAACGATGGTCAAGTACTAATCTTTACCAACTCGAGGTCAAACACGGTAAAACTAGCAAACAGTCTAGCCCAGTTCATAGCTGGGTATGGTAAGAAGATCATAGATATAGAAGAGACAGGTAAGGTAATTAGTAAGATAGATGAGGTATCATCCTCCAAGCTCATAGCTGAGGAGCTTAAGAGAGTCGTGAAGTATGGCGTAGCATTTCACCATGCAGGTCTCGATCATGAGGTACGTAAGATCATAGAGAGAGCATATAGAGACAAGATAGTTAAGATAGTAGTAGCAACAACAACGCTTGCAGCAGGAGTAAATCTTCCAGCCCGTAGAGTAATAATACACGAGTACAGGAGATACGAGCCAGGCATAGGATTCGAGCCTATACCAGTAGCAGAATACAAACAGATGGCTGGAAGAGCAGGAAGACCAAGACTAGACCCATATGGTGAGGCAGTACTGATAGCAAGAAGAGAAGAAGAGATTGAACAGCTAATGGACTACTACGTGAGGTCAAGTCCTGAACCAGTAGTATCGAAGTTCTATAAGGATAAGCCTCTATCAACACATATTCTAGCTGCAGTAGCTGGTAGATACGTAGAGACCATAAAAGATATAGTAACTTTTCTATCATTAACTCTCGCTGCAAGACAGAGAGGAGTACTCAATAATGTAGTATTTAGAAATCTTCTAGAGAGTAGAGTATTAAACATAGTGAAGATGCTTCAAGAAAGTGAGCTAGCAGAGTTACGTAATGGAAAGATAAGACCTACGAAGCTTGGAGTAACGGCAGCATTAAACTACCTAGATCCTGATACTGCAAAAATGTTTGTAAGAGGATTAAGAGATGATAGAGCAATCACAGAAATATCATACCTCTACATAGTTGTGAAATCTCCTGAAGTACCTAAGCTAAGGATTAAGAAAAGCGAGATCGAGAAGTATCTATCAATATTGAGAGACTGGTCAGATATGTTACCACTACTAGAAAACGTAGACCTAGAAGATCCTGATATTGAGAACGTGAGGACCATTCTAGAGGAGATAAAGACACTATGTCTCATACTTGACTGGATTAGCGAGGCTCCAGAAGATACCATAGTTATGAAATATGAGGTAGGTCCTGGAGACATAAGAATGTACGTTGATACACTTGAATGGTTAATCAATGCTGCATCACAGATAGCAAGAACATTGAACCTAGATGACAAAGCAGAGAAGCTAGACATACTCAAGATAAGGATAAGATATGGCGTCAGAAACGAGCTTGTAGAACTTGTACAGCTTGAAGGTGTAGGTAGAGCTAGAGCAAGAGCACTCTATGAGGCAGGATACAGAACTATAGAGGACATAGCAAGAGCAGATCCTAGAGAGATCAGTAGAAGAGTAAAAGGCGTTGGAGAGAGACTTGCAAAAATAATTGTAGAATCAGCAAGAGAGCTACTCAAAAAAGGCTATATTAAGATAGGTAAGGTAAGTGAGCGACCTGAAGAGAAGAAGATTGAGGAGAAGATTAGACAGAGTATAAGTGAAAGACCTAGACAGAGATCAATACTAGACTACTTCACATGAGGTTCGCACTGCTTGGACTAGGAGGATGGGTATCAGACCCATACATGGATACTGTATCCGTCGTAGTAGAAGTCAACAATAAGAGGATCCTAATAGATTGTGGAGAAGGAATATTAAAAAGATTAAGAAAGATGAATTTAACCATAGGTGATATAGATCTTCTAGTAGTGACTCACAGTCATGGTGATCATTGCCTAGGTTTTCCATCAATCGTACTCTTATCATCATTATATAGTAAAAAGCTGAGAGTACTAGCGTTAAGAAACACTATTGAAGATCTAGTAGAGCTTGTGAAACGTACTCATATAGAGAAACATCTATCTAACATAGAGTTCGTAGAGGTTGATTCTCTCATAGAAAGATCATTATCTTTTCAAGATTTTTCAATATATTTCACCTATGCCGACCATACGATACCAACATTCTCCGTGAAGATTGTTGATAATAATGGTAGAAAATTAGCATACTCAAGTGATACTAGACCTAGCAGACATCTTATAGACTTCTTTAAAGATGTTGACGTTCTCATATACGAGGTCTCTGGACTAGATGAGAAATGTCATGAACATGGTCATAGTACTGTTCAGGATAGTTTAGAGATTGCTAAAAATGCTAGAGTTAGACTTCTCGTTCCAGTACACTACTATATTACTCTCGACATAATATACCATAGATGTGACGTCCCCGTCCTGGTTCCTGTTCCATATCACTGGTATGATGTTGATCTTCTTCTAGAGAGGTCTCACAGATATCTCAGTACTTAACCAATATGGTGCTTGTCTACGAACCTCGTTCACTATCTTATCAAATAGTGTAATAGGAGTCAAGATTATTGCCTTATCTATACTACCTGTCTTTAATGCCTTTACTATCTTTCTTACTGTTCTAATGATTATGTTCTGATTGTTTGGTGATATTCTTCTTATCTTCTTTACTCCTATCTTTGAGAATCCTACCAATAGCAGATCATATACTGTATTACCTTCTATATAGTTTCTTAAAGCTAGGTAACCTCTCTCTATGTATTTTCTCCAGATCTCATATAGGTTCTGCTCATACTGGTTTGCTTTCAGATCTAGTCTATATTTTGAAAATCTTTCAAAATGTTCCTCTAGATCTTCTATATCTATGATGTTTAGTAGCTTTCCTTCTTTCCAAGATCTTCTATCAACTTCTACAAAATAGCTTACTACTCCTAGGTTTCTAAGCTTGTTCCATTTATATGCGGCTATCTTCATATGAGTCTTACCGAGGCATAGTATGATGGGTAGGTACTTACCATGCTGCTCTATCACTAGATCAACAGGTGTTGAGTATACTATAGGCTTCATATGGACAGTATATCCTAGCTGTGAGAGCTGTCTACCAAGCATGAAGTGTATCTGTCTCTCTACCTGTCCCCATCCAAACATCTTTCCATATCTTCTAACATTATCGAAGTACTTCTTGTTCAGGTCTGGGACTAGGATCTGGGTCACATATCTTTCAACTATGTCGGTCCTTGGTTCGAGCTCTCTGAGCTCTGACACTATGCTCCTCAGTACACTTCTCGGTACATCATCTACCTTTATATTATACTTCTCCTCTAGTATGTCAAATATGTATGAGACTAGCTCCTCTGTACCGTTCAACATCTTTCTCATCGCTCTAGCTTACAGGTTAGTAGTACGTGAGCAGTTTAAAAGCGTGTCTATCTAAAGATCTCAGAGAGTATGTGTCCTAATGTAGGAATTATGAGCTCTCTGATCGCTAATTCCACAGCATCAGGAGAACCGGGAAGACAGAACACTATACAGTTCTCACATACGTATGCTCCAGCTCTACTAAGAATAGCATGCGGGCCTATCCTTGACTCGCTTAATCTTCTAAAGAACTCTCCAAAACCAGGAAGCTCCTTACCTATCTCTGATACAGCATCTATGGTCTTATCTCTTCTTGAAGGCCCTGTACCACCTATGGTAAGTATGGTATTTATTGAGAAATCTCTAGGCAAAGCTTTGACATATCCTCTAACTATCTCAACATCGTTAGGAACATATATTGGTCCTCTAACCTTGCTATACTTCTCTTTCAACAATCTAACAGCTAGATTCCCACTCTCATCTTCTACCCTTCCATTCTCAAGAAGCATCCTAAACCGAGAATTACTTACTACTAGGACAGCTATGTTAGGCTCTATCTTAAGCATCTCATGTCTCGGCTTGAATTCTACCATCTGCAGAATATTCACTAGAGGACATATATTAAATATTGATCGTTCCTAGATTAATCACATGGATATTCCCTGCAAAGTAAATGCAATATTCATGGACTATGATGGAACTATAGCTCCTGTAGATGTTTCAAGAGAAGAATCAAGAGTGTTTCCAGAAGTTGAGAAGGTTCTCATAGAGCTTTCAAAGTATATACCACTAGCCATAGTTACGACTAAGTCCCTATCATTTGTTAAACCTAGGACAGAAAGCTTTGCACATGCCTGGGCTTGCTCGAACGGTGTCGAGATAGTTCTTAAAGATGGTAGAAGGTTCGTTCCCTGCGAGGTCTATGAGAAGGAGAGGTATATAAAAGAGATAGTTACTTTAGCAAGAGAACTACTTTCGAGATATGACGTGTTTCTAGAAGAGAAGTGGGCTGGAACCACACTAGTCGGACTATGCATAGACTGGAGAACATCTAAAAATCCTCCTCCAAGAGAGCTAGTAGAGAAGATTCTTCAGGAAGCAGAGAAGAAAGGATTGAAAGTTATAAGATACGAAGGACACCCCTTCGTAGACATCTTCAGCGTAGCATACGACAAGGCATTTGCTGTAGACATGTTGAAGAAGATCCTACAGGTAGATGAACCAATAATGTATCTTGGAGACTCAGAGAACGATAATCCAGCATTTGAACGTGTTCAAGTACCTGTAGCAGTAATACATCACAGAAACAGGAACTCTCCACTCAAGGCAAAATACAGGATCGAGCAAGAGAAGCTTCCTGAGCTTCTAAAGAAGGTTCTTGAAGAAGTTAGAAGATGATAACCTCGTAGAGCCTATCGACGTTGTCGAGTTCTTCAAGTTTCTTTACTAGATTAACAATCTCTCTCATTCTTTCCTTAGTATAGTATGGAGAGACTAATCTTCTAAACTTTGCTTCTACGTCATTTATGGACATTGGATTCTTAGGATGTCCTAATGGATAGTCTATTCTACACTCGGCCTCTCTACCATCTTTCAATTTTACCCTAACCTTGTTAGGTATTGCCTCTGGATAAAGTCTATCAATCTCTTCATCAACGTATACCTTAGTCTTCTTTAGCAGAGATAGAACATTGAAGTCTCTTATCTTATCTGGCTCATAATGTTCAAGCCATACCTCACCATTGAGCAGTGCTGTAGCAACTATCCATGGTAGACTATGGTCAGCAGTCTCCTTAGTTTTAGGATCCCACTTCTCAGGATCCTTCACAATTATCTCATAGCCGACCCTGAAAGTACCAATACTAATCTCCTCAACATCGTCAGGACTGAACTTTCCAAGCCTCTCACGAATAGCTTGACAAGCCTCGACAGCTGTCTGTGAATGTATTTCAACTGGAAAATGCTTAATTATGGTCTCACACACCTTGACTGGTTTAGGCATGTTCTCGAGCTCGAGTATCGGTCTAGGATCAAACTCATTCTGAAGTAACTGTTTTATGAAACCCATCTCTCCTCTAAACGGCTTATCAGGACCTGTCACACCGGCGGCAGCCAGTATGCAGGAGTATACTGCATGTTTAACAGCGTCAGCTGTAGCAAAAGCCTTCCAGTTACTTAACTCTCCAGCACGGGCTTGTCTCATCGCTGCATGACTAGTAGCAGCTATAGACAGTGCCTCGCTTAGCTTCTTCTCATCAAGCTTGAGTAATCTACCTACTGCTAGAGTAGTGGCTATAGTAATATAGTTAACGTGATCCCAGCCATGAACTCTCAAGCTACCTGCATCACAGAACCTACACCCAACCTCGTACGCTAGTGCTATAGAGGTGATGAGCTCCTTACCAGAGGCATCTACATATGATGCTACTGTCAGCAAGGTCCCAATCATGTCACTAGGATGAAGAGGCTCCTTAGATAGGTAAGTATCGTTAAAGTCCAAGTACCTTACCATGCCTGTGCTCAGAAAGCAGGCCCACTCTAGGGGTACAAAAGTGTCAGAGAACATGTAGCTGTAACAGAGTGGTGAAGAACAGGATAGAGATGATGCGCAGCATCTGACACTACGTATAGGATCAGAAAAATATGCTGGTACTGCGACACCTATACTATCTAGAACCCTGATCTTGACCTCCTCTACCACTTTCTCGCTTAGATCATCGTAAGATAATTCTAGAGCATACTTGACCAGTGCTCTACTTATATCATCCTTCACAGACATCTAGTGAGAACGAGGTTAAAGATAAGCATTACCTAGCTAAACTACTATGAAGACTTCATCACATCCCTATACATTCTTAACCACGTATACAGACTCTCTCCACCAGCAACAACCTTGCTCTTCATCAGCTTGTATGCACTAGCATACTTCCTATACACGAGATAGGCATAGTAGGCATTTAACTTAGCTCTCACAACGTTGGTCCTATTGCTCAAGGCTTGAAGAAGAGTAACATGATAAGCATATCTTCCTTTAATATCCTCATCAGACATGTCCCACGTACGTATAAGCTTATCTAAAAAATTTATGAACTCATCAATATAGGCATCATACGGCTGCTTGACATTTTTTATAAGAATTTCTTTAAAATGTTCTCTCCAATTTTTCTCACCCTTTGACGACATTGATCAATAATTGAAAGCATTGCTTAAAAGCTTTACTA
>JAADCU010000006.1 GCA_013154355.1 Thermoproteota archaeon
GTCGAATAGGGTCTTCACAATGTATCTGAAGTTCTTTGTCTTGCCTGCTGATCCTAGGTTTAGGATCTTGTTGTTACGTATGCATGTTGCTAACATTAGTAGAATATTCCTATCATGTAGTGTAGCTATCTCTGTCTCTGTTGGTTGTGCTAGGTTTCTAAAGATGTCATTCCTAGCTATACTATTTAACACACGAATAGCATCGCTATGTGGTGCTGTGATAAAGAGGATCTGCGTCAAGGTCATCCTTACCTGACCAATATTGAGTCTACGAATGATAGAGCAGACAGCTTTAACTCGTTCAATATCGTTAGGTGCTTTTACATGTACGCGAAAACATATTAACATTCTATGAAGAAACTTATCTCTAACTTCTTGATTTAATTGACTAAACTTCTTACCATGATACTCTGGTAATGCTACTAGAGTAATTTCGTTATTTATGATTTTCTTTATCGTTAATATTCTTTGAACACCATCAAGAACAATATACTTACCTGATGAAACTAGTAACACTATTGGTGGTATTGGGAAGCCACGTACAATAGAGTCAAAGAAGTATGTTGCTTTAACAGGATCCCAAACGTAGCCTCTCTGAATATCTGGATCAATATATATTTCACCACTAATCAATCTATCATAGATAGTTTTTACATCAAAATTAATCACCTCAACAATCATCTCAACATCAGTAGAAGGCTCAAGATACCTCGAAGACTCATAAAGCAACCTACCACTAGACGTATGATATATGCTTGATCTAGCTCTCTTATCCATTTGTTAGTGAGAGTGTTCTAGTTGTTTTAAAGTAGCATCATGTTCTGGATCTAGAAGTAATATTGATCGTCAGATGCGACACACGTCTTCATCCTTCTGTTGCTCAGACGTTCATCATTCTACTTTTACTAGAAGACCAAAGTTTTTTATGTATCTTACTGAGCTGTTGTATGCTGTTTTTGATTTCGGGGGTGATAGTAGTATTATCATATATTTCACGTTATAGTTCTCTTTTCCGGATACGATTTTCTCTAATATAGCTAACTTCTCTATTAGTCTTGGTAACTGTATTATATTTGTTGTTGTATCGAGGAGTTTAAGTATTTCCTGTAGAGTTGATCTGTACCTTGTTACATATATTATGGTATCTTCTTCGCTAAGCTCCTGAAATTCGTGATACGTTGATGATATCTCGACCATGTTTATAGGTACGTACTTTCTTATTAGTTCTAGAAGTATGTTAGAGATCTTTACTAGCGATCCATTTGACACCGCTGGTAGAAACACGTAGAGCAGATGTGATATTAATAATCGAAGAGTACAGAGCTCAGGATTTGTCATGAAATTTATAAAGAACTCATTTATTATAGATCTAGCACCTATTAGATTAAGGTCTAGCAGAATATATGCAAGAACATCTAGAGGAGTCATTCTTTTAGAGATCGGGTAACGTGACAACATCCATAGAAGTCTAGAGTTGATTTTTCTCAACCTATCATAGACATAATGTATCTCGTCTCTACAATAATCTAGATTGAATAATGGAAACTCTATAACTATTGTCTCTACAATTCTCTGATTTATGTTTGAATATCCAAGCTCTACTAGATTCTTTGCAAAACAGTAATGTCTAAAAACTTCTATAAGTTTTAAAGCTTCTATACTTACATTATCTCTAAAAATTTTAACATATCTAACATCACCATCCTCGAATATCTTCTTCTCAACATCGTTTAGTTCAGAGTTCACTAGTGTCATCATTGGTACATTTATGTCAGCTATCTTCGCTAGATTGAGCAATGATGGATACTCCTGAAGTAGTATTCTTCTACCTAAATTGAGCTTTGATGCTATAGTTCTAAGTAGCTCTATATTCCACATTACCTACAGAGTAGATATATGTTAAGCTTCCTTATTTACTTGCTGTAGCATGAGAATACTACTTGAAGGAGCTAGAGTACTAGTAAATAATAGAATTTTGAGAAGAGCAGACATCATAATAGATGAAGATAAGGGAACAATAGATAGAATATGCATATCTCCGCCAAGATCAGAGTACGATATAAAGATTAGACTTCAAAAAGATATGATAATTCTACCAGGGTTCGTAGACATCCATGTACACTGTAGAGACTGGAATCAGAAACATAAGGAGACTATAGAGACATGCTCACGTGCAGCAGCTAGAGGAGGCGTAGTTAAGATATTTGACATGCCTAACACTAGCCCTCCACTTAATACCCCAGAAAGGATTCGAGAAAGAATCGAGTATGCTAAGACTAGAAGTATAGTAGAGTACTATGTTCACGGGGGGGCGCCAGAGAGGGTGGAGGATCTAAAAGAATATGTGAGGGTAGGTGTGAGAAGTGTTAAGCTATATCCTGAAGATATAGAGAGGCTGAGGAGAAGCGGAGAAATTGAAAGATTTCTGAAGATATGTGAAGAGGATGATATACTGATAATAATACACTGTGAAGATATTGAACTAATAAGAAGAAATATGGAGAAAATTCCTCATGAGTTTAGTAATCATTCTCTAATAAGATGTAGAGAAAGTGAGATATCTTGTGTACAGTATTTTCTATCTCTTCTAGAGAAATATAATTGTAGAGTTCATTTTACACATATTTCAACTCGATCTTCTATTCTTCAGATACTCTTATCAAGAAGTAGAGGTGATATTAGTTTTGATGTTACTCCTCACCACATGTTACTTACCTATGATTTATGTGTATCTAATGTCAAGTTTGAAGGTATTTGTAAGGTTAATCCTCCATTACGAGATAACAGTGATAGAGACTTCATACTGTTATCGGTCATTGAAGAAGTAGTAGGCTGTGTTGTGAGCGATCATGCTCCTCATGCTTTAGAGGAGAAGCTGAAGGATTATGATTCTTGTCCGCCTGGTTTTCCAGGACTGGAAACTACATCACTAATATTATTAACATTATGGAGGTTAGGTCTCATAGATCTTGTAGATGTTGTTAAACTTTACTGTGAGAATCCTTGTAAGATTGTTCGTATTAAAAGTCCACTAATTAGAGAAGGTGAGAGAGCTGATCTATGCATAGTTGATATATCAGCCGAACAGATCGTTAATCCCTTAAAGTTCCTTAGTATGGCTAAGTACTCTCCTTTTGAGAATCTTAAACTAGGTGCGAAAATAGTGGCTACAGTACTTAGAGGTAGGACAGTATACATCGATGAGGAGTATTTATCGGTTTTTTCAAAGTAATTATCTGTCTACTAGTTGTAGAAATTCATCTATAGTTTTCTCATATATCTTCACTGCGTTATATAGATCTGTAAGCTTTACACATTCCTCCTCTGTGTGCGTGCTTTCATGTTCTCCTGGTCCGTATGCGATAATGTTTCTACATATCTTAACTATAATGTTCATGTCCGAAGTACCCCACTTCTTAGCTGGCGTAGGAGATCTTCCAAGTACCTTCGTTATTGCTCTTATGACAGCTCTAGCCATAGGATTCATTATGTCAACTTGAACAGGATCAATGCACTCGTAAATTTCGATCTCTGTTCTAGAAGTCTCATCTACTATTTCTAGTCCCCTTACCTTAGATGTGACCTCACTACATGAGTATCTTGGAGGTATTCTAACATCTATGAACATTTCTGCAAATGTAGGAATCTGATTAAGCACTTCTCCACCTCTCACTATCGTAGGTACTAGACTTATCTTAGAATATTCTTCTCCAGCATCAAGTAACTCATATATTTTCCTATACATCTCATATATCTTAAGTATGGGATTCGAGCTTGCAATAGGAGTAGAAGCATGACCACCTCTCGCTCTAGAAAATACTCTAAACTTTGTTGATCCTCTATACACGTAGACTACTCTATCTATTCCAGTAGGCTCACCTATCACAACTCCGTCAGGTCTCTCTAACAGGCCCTCAGTAACAGACTTTACTAGATGTAGAGATCCTCTACTAGTAGTCTCCTCCTCCACGACACCCGTAAACACTACTCTACATTTAGGATTAGAGAAGGCTAATGCAAGAATCATAGCCGTAAGAGGAGCTTTATCATCAGCAACTCCGGGTCCAATCACTAGATCGTTCATCACACGAACTCTCGGTCTTATGGGTATAGTATCCATGTGAGCATGAAACCATATTACAGGTCTTCCACTACCTTTAACAGCTATTACATTACCAACCTCATCTACATACACATCATCTACATGATCTTTCAAAAACTTTACAATATAGTTAGCTAATTCTCTCTCGTTGCCGCTTGGTGAATATATATTAGCAATATCCAGGAACAGTCTAAATACAGTATCAGAGTCAGGTAGCATATTCTCACCTTTTTGCAAGTCTTAGAAGCATGTTCACGATCTCTCCAGCAACATTTATACCCGTAACTCTCATAACATTCTTGAATTCTGGCACAACGTTAACCTCAAGAACCATGTAACCGTCTCTGCTCTCAACAACATCAACACCAGCATAATATGCTCCTAATGCCTTAGACGCTCTCACAGAGATCTCCTCAAGATCCCTATCTATCCTCACAGGCTCTGCCCTACCACCTCTAGCAGTATTCGTCCTCCACTCACATGAGGGTGCATGCCTATAGATTGCTGCAACCGCCCTATCTTCAACAACTATGACTCTTATATCCCTGTTAGGCTTATCAACATACTCCTGTAAGAGAATTATCTTCATGTACGGATTCTCCATTGCTTGCCTATGCTTAACCAGTAGTCTAAGCTCCTCATTAGTATATACTAGACTAACCATCCTACCCCACGAACCTGACAACGGCTTAATAACTACAGGGCTTGAACCGTCTGTTAACATTTTGAAAGCTTCAACAGCCTTAGACTCATTCACAGCTAGGACCGTACGTGGTACAGGTACACCAGCTCTAGCAAGCTTAACTAATGATAAGAACTTATTATTACCAATCCATATCGTATTAAAACTATTAACCACTAGAAGCCCAATCTCTTCAAAAAGCTTTGAGAAAACTTCACTCCTCGTATGACTTACAGATCTCATTAACACTATATTATCAGGATCTGAGAACGTTATTGACTCAGTATCGAACATCAGCGAATCTAGATTGACGAGCTTGAAATCTACACCGCGTCTTCTAAGTTCATCAACTATGAACTTCTCGTCCAGTCTAAATAGGTCGTATGTTACCAGTATGGCAATACTACTCACCCCAGTCCTCTGCTTCTACCTCTATCTTCTTAAGCTGAAGTGAACCTGAATTTAACACTACCTGATACTTCTGTCCACAGGTTGGACATGATACAAGCTCTCCGTCTATTACATCGTCTGGAATGTCAAACTCTGTGCCACATATTTCACAGGTAACCTTCTTTGGCATGGTATTAGACAAGGTCGAAATTCTATTTAAAAGCATTACGCCTAAAGAATAATGTTAGTGGAGAGATGATCAGATTATTGCTGAACAAGTCTAATATAGTAAGGATTGTCTCTTTTCGCTACCGATTCAACAATAATAACTGAGCCAAGCTCGAGTCTCATGAGAGCTTTCAAGATTTCGCTATCGGTAATATCAGGATAGTACATTTTCAATCTCTCCTTAAGCTCAGAATACCACATCTCACCTCTCTTATCACGTAATGATGATACTATGAGATATTCTAAGGGAAGTGGTCTACCAACAGATAAGGACTCTCGGCCTTCTCTATCTTTTCTAGATTCTCTAGATGATGCCATCGTCTACACGTAGAGCGGCTGTGCTCTCATTCTCTCAGCATGCCACATCTGTCTTATCTTCTCATACCAGCTCTCATAGAACTTCAACATCTCCGGCGTGATCGAAGGTCTAACCTTCTTCATGGCCTCTAGGAAATGCCTCATCTTTATCTCTGTACAATTAATATCTTCTCTCATAGCTAACATCACGGCCTCGCGAACCAGTAACTCAAGATCAGCACCAGAGTATCCTTCCGTCATCTTTGCAAGCTCCATTAGATCCACGTCAGGTGCTAGAGGAACAGACCTAGTATGTATTCTCAATATGTCGAACCTAGCCTTAACGTCAGGAGGAGGTACATATATTATTCTGTCGAATCTTCCTGGTCTCAGTAATGCTGGATCAAGAATATCGGGCCTGTTCGTAGCTGCAATAACCACAACATTCTCTAGAGGAGCAATACCGTCAATCTCAGCTAGCAGCTGAGCAACAATTCTCTCCATTGCGTGACTCTCACCTTCGCTCATTCCTCTTGCTGGTGCTATTGCGTCTATTTCGTCGAAGAATACTACGCATGGTGCAGCCATTCTAGCCTTCTTAAAGATCTCACGAATCGCACGTTCAGATTCTCCAAACCATTTACTCAGTATTTCTGGTCCTCTTACGGCTATAAAATTAGCACCACTCTCAGTAGCAACAGCCTTAGCCAACAAAGTCTTACCACAACCAGGAGGACCGAAGAGCAGTACTCCTTTCGGAGGTCTTATGCCGAACTTCCTGAACTTGTGAGGATACTTGAGAGGCCACTCAACAGCTTCACGTAGCTCCTGCTTCATTGGTTCAAGTCCTCCAATATCATCCCACTTAACCTTTGGAACCTCTATATGGATCTCTCTTAAAGCGCTCGGAACGATCTCCTTCATCGCTTCGAGGAAGTCGTTCATTGTTACCTGTATCTGTGATAGAACTTCCTCAGTTATAGTCATAGGCTCGTTAAGGTTAATTAGGCCACTCTGGATTGCCCTACGTAGCGCACGCATTGCTGCTTCTCTACAGAGTGCTGCTAGGTCTGCTCCAGTGTATCCATGAGTCATCTCAGCAAGCTTCCTTAAGTCGACATCTTTTGCTAGAGGCATGTTACGTGTATGTACTAGAAGTATCTCGTACCTTCCCTGAGTATCAGGTGGGTTTATCCAGATCTCTCTGTCAAATCTTCCTGGTCTTCTGAGCGCTGGGTCGACAGCCTCTGGTCTATTAGTCGCGCCTATCACTATGACTTGCCCACGTTCCTGCAGTCCATCCATCAACGTTAGAAGCTGAGCAACAATCCTTTTCTCAACTTCTCCAGTAACTTCCTCACGTTTAGGTGCTATTGCGTCTATTTCGTCTATGAATATGATTGCTGGTGCATTCTTCTTGGCTTCTTCGAATATTTCTCTCAGTCTTGCCTCAGACTCACCATAATACTTCGACACTATTTCTGGACCGTTTATGGCTATGAAGTAGGCGTTGACCTCATTGGCCACGGCCTTGGCGAGAAGCGTCTTTCCGCATCCTGGTGGGCCGTATAGGAGGATTCCTTTAGGAGG
>JAADCU010000008.1 GCA_013154355.1 Thermoproteota archaeon
CTCCATCTCCCTATGCCTAAGTGAAGTATGCTCTAGATGCTATATATAAACCCTTCATTGTCTATAAATCACCGATAGATACTTTTAAAAGTCGTTCTAGGCTATGTAGAGCTTCCTTACTCTATCGTGATGTCAAGAGACTCAGTAGTGTCTAGAAGTTTGGGAAGATATATATAGAGGACCCCATCCTTGAGATATGCTCTCACATCTCCGATCTTTATCTTACAGGGAAGCTGTATCCTTCTATACAGTCTGAAGTTTGCAAGTCTCTCCGCCTTCATGAGCTTTCCACCATTGAGCCCATGAGGCACTGCAGAGACCTCTACAGAGTCTATGCTTACTCTGACCTTTATGTTCTCCTTCGGTATTCCTGGCATGTCGATCATGAGTACTATTCTATCACCTTCATCATATATGTCTATAGGTGGTTCACGTACTATAGACCTTCCATGAGATGGAGCTATCTTACTTAATGCTTCTCTCACTGTTGCCTCAGTAGCCACTATGTCCTGCGCTATCGACGTTATCGGTGGAGTCTGTACATCGGTGCTTGTTGGTACCGTGCTCGTGGTTGTAGAGGGTTTTGAGATCTCTATGTAGCTCATCAATCATAGCATCTCACATAACAATTTAAGACTAGTTGCAGGAGTCTAATGATATCACTAGGATATATACAGACATCGGTAAGGGGGACCCTATCATCACTGAGCTCAGAGATCCCCACTAACCTCATCTCACGTTAATACTGTTAAGAAACCCTTAAAAAGGTTAGAGAAGGTAGACACGATAGCAAGGCCCCGTAGCTCAGCCTGGATAGAGCGGCGGCCTCCTAAGCCGTAGGTCCCGGGTTCAAATCCCGGCGGGGCCGCCAGGTAGTTAAGGAATCTGTTAAAGACCCCTTCCTAAGCTAAGACCTCTGTGACCGAGAAGTTCGCCGTCATGGTTCTATCATGGGAGGACGTGTACAGTCACATGGTTAAACTATGTGAGAGAATTCTAGAAAGTGGCTGGAGACCTGACATTATAATAGCTATAGCAAGAGGAGGACTCGTCCCAGCAATGGTGATAAGTGATGTTCTTAACGTGAAAGATATACTTGTACTACAGTTAGAACACTGGCCAGCCCCTGGCACTACCTTACCTGAAGTGAAGATCAGACATGACATACCTGACGAAGATCTATCGAGCAAGAGGATACTCATAGTTGATGATGTTGCCGACACTGGAGACACACTTAAGTTCGCTAAGGAACTTATAGAGAAGAAGTTTAGAAACGTTGATGTCAGAACTGCAGCACTTCACGTTAAGATAGGTAAGGCAAAATTTATACCTGACTACTCCGCGTTGAATGTTGATCCCGGATTATGGATAGTCTATCCCTGGAGCTGCGTTGAAGATATGGAGGCACTCATGAGAAGATGCATAAGATCTTACGGATCCACTATCAGGACAATAATAGAGGATCTGACAAAGAACCTAGGAATAGATCTATCTAAAGTTCCTGCAGCATGCATAAAATTAGCATTATCTAGAATTAGAGAGGTAGAGTAGCATGTTTAAGAGACCTAGAGACAACTTATATAGACTCTGGCTATATCTCATATTTGCAGTAACTCTCATATACGTAGCAAGCTTTGTAGCAGGACTAGGAATAGAAATACCTCTATCCATGGCTAAGACAGTATGTAAGACAGAGGTAAATGCTGTAGGAATATTAGAATCATACGTGCTACCTCTAGTACCCATAGTTGGTGCTGGATTCACATCATCAGAACTACTATACCTTGGCGTATGTATAAACTATGGTCCTGGAGGATTAACTACTCCTGTTCTCGCAGTTGTTAAGGGAGTGTTAGCATGTATGATAGCTCTACTTTTTGCAGTACCTACAGCTGATTCTGTACTATTCTTTGCAGCATTGATGCTTCACGCATTATCTAAGACGCCTGAGAATAAGACTAAGACATGGAGCATGGTTAAGAGCATAGGTCTTCTCTATGCTGAGCATGTAGCGCTGGTCATAATAATACTGCTGATCCTGACCTTGCTCACGTACATGGCTCCCTAAGCTGATAATTGTTTCTGTAGATCCTCAAGCATTTTTCTACTGATCCTAACAAATTTAAAGCCGTACTCTCTCAGATACTTATACGCGCTTGATGATATATCTTCTGCTACTAAGATACCTCTGACAGGTCTCTGAGAAGTCTTAGATAGAACGTCTACATATCTCTTGAGCTGATGTACAGCTTCTGGACCAGCCATACCTCTCTTTACCTCTATCACCACAATATTACCTTTCGAATCTTCAGCAAGAATATCTATGCTTCCAGCAATCGTCTGATACTCACGCGCTATGACCTTGAGATCTTTCTCAACCATGTCTATCTTCTTGACTAGAACGTTTACGACATCCTTCTCTGTACCGAGAACCTTGTAGTTCTCTGTAATACCTACATTGAAGAGTCCTAGAAAGTAGAGTAGTGGTATCTCTATCTTAACTATCTCGTAAGGATTTGTTCGAGTAGACTTTATCACTAGTATTCCATCTTCTACACATGCGTAGTTTACTGCACGTGGAGGCTGCCATATTACTGGTTCTCTTTTAGTAGATTCATGTATTAGAAGTGTACCATCAGGTTTAAGTATTAGAATTCGTGGAGCAAGATCAAGAGATGCTCTCGCTCTGCCCTCATAGGTGGCTCTCAGTTTTCCATATATAACTATGACTCTCCTATGTCTGTTAGCATTTATGAGCTTGACGGCCTCATCAGCATCGGGATCCTTCAATATTATACATTCATCTGCAGCCTCTTGTTGAGATTTCTCTCCGAGAAATGTAGTTATGTCAAGTCCTCTCGAGCTCACTACTATATTCTTAATGTTCTACATTTAACAAGCTTTCTTAACATATCTAGCTCTTCTCGAGATATCTCTCCCGCCCAAGCCTCTGTTAGTAGTCTAGATGTTCTAGATCTTACACCTCTAAGCATAGTGCAGAGATGTAATCCAAATACTTTACAGTAGACGGAGCTTGCCTTCAATTTCTCTAAGAGGAGCTCTGCAAGCTCTCTTGTGAAACGCTCCTGAAGAATTAGTCTTCTAGAGAACCACTGTACCAGTCTCACAACCTTGCTTAAACCAGGAACCTCGTCACGTTCAGGCTTATATGCTACAGATACGTATCCTATGACTGGCAGAAGATGATGCTCACAGAGGCTAAAGAACTCTATGTTCTCAACTACTACAAAATTTTCAATCCTCCTACCTGTCTTGAAGAACTTCACATGAGGAGGATCTTTCCTCAGACCTTCTGTGAGCTCGAGAAGCGCCTTAGCAACTCTAGTAGGAGTCTCTCTAAGATCAGGTCTATCAGGATCCTCTCCAACTAGTCTAAGTATCTCTCTCACATGTGTTGCTATCTTATCTACAAGCTCTTCTCTCGACATCTTTGTCAACCATATTGGTATTGGTAAGAGAATTAATACATGTCTCCTCTCTTCTTTATGTCCTCTTGCTTCTCTTTGCAAGTACTATACCAACCTCGTACAAGATTATGAACGTTACTACCCATATTATCGAGCTAAGCAGAGTAGGATCAGGATTAAATATTGCTATCAGGATCATCGCTATAGCATATACGACTGGTCTATACTCTACATATGACTTAGGGTTAACAATACCTAGCTTTGATAATAAGAGCATTATTATAGGAGTCTCAAACAGAGCACCTGAAAATATTATTGTTCCAAGAAACTCATTCATTATGTTCTTAGCAAGGATATAGAGTTTCAATCCAAACATGGGAGCTAGAATCACGTATAGTCTTATCAATGCATGATATATCACTACATATCCGAACACTCCGCCAACAAAGAACAGGAGTCCAATGGCTGTAAAATATATCTTAAATATCCTTCTCTCATGAGGATAGAGACCTCTCTTAATGAACTGATATAATTCGAAAGCAAGGACTGGAACGGCCACTATTGTACCTAGTAGCATACATATGTAGAATGCTACCTCTAATGGTGTAAGAAGTCCCAGAGTAATGACTTTCACACCCTTGGGAAGTGGACGAACAACAAGCATGTAGTATAGGTATGCTGCTAGAGGCCTGTACTCCATTAAGAATATTGCTGAGAGAACATTACTGTTACCAGAGTAGGGTACTGGTAACCATCCTGCTATAAATCCTATGACGAAGGCTATTATGACTCTGATAAGTCTCTTCCTAAGCTCCTGAAGATGAGCTGATAGAGGTTCAGGTCTATCCTCGCTCATTGACATCACCTATCAACGATGATATTATCATCCCCGCTACATGAGGCCCTCCTCTCGAGCCTACAGTCACTATTGTAGGTATGTTAAGCTTAAGTAAGCTGTGCTTAAGCTCGATCTCCTCTCTCGATAATGCTGGAGAGACAGCAATAAGCAAGCTAGGTGTTAAACCCTTCTCTATGTTCTTTATAACACTTCTTAGAGCTGATGATCTACGACATATTACTACCATGCTCTGAGGAGGATACGAGAAGTTCTTCTCATTTTCTTCAAATAAGATCTTTAATCCTGGAAATATCTTTCCTATATCCATGAACGTGAGAATTCTTACATCATCAGTTGTGAGAACCTTACTCTGTTTAACACAATTCATGATCTCTCTATAGCTACAGTTTGTTCTTAATTCTGCAATAAGTGAGATATCGCCAGTCTCCTTGAGAATCCTCATAAATCTTGAAGGAATACCAAGTATGTTAACTATCTCTGAAGTTATTGCAAGTCTAACAGAGCTCATCTTAAGGAGCGTAGGTAGCAGGTATATTCTATCTACATACTTGTTCTGTAGACTCTTAACTATGTTGTCTATATCTTGAAAATGAGATCCTTCTCTAACAAGCAATGGAACGACTATCACTTTCTCATGTTTATTCAGTAGCTGTACAATAAAGTTCTCAATATCTTCTTTAGTTAAGCTCGATAACACGTATATATCATACTTTTCTTCGTATACTGATATGAGGGCTCTCTCTAGATCATCCATGAGTAGTGCTATGTCGTTGTTGTCAATGTTCCTGCATGGATGCATTATTAGCAGTACTCCTATCTTTGCCACAGTAACGTCTTATTTATACTCTAGCTGTAAAATATTTCTATGCTTGCGTGCCTGCTGAGAAGTCCTGGAGAAATTGAAGTATGTAGTGTTCCTATGCCAACAGTTCCTAGAGGATGGGTTCTCCTTAAGGTGAGGTATGTCGGCATCTGTGGTACAGATCTAGCAATATATAGAGGAACTTATCCTCCTAGGAAACTACCAATAATTCTAGGTCACGAAATTGTTGGAACAGTAGAGGACGTAGGACCTGACGTTCCTAGAGACATAATAGGTAGAAAAGTAGTACCAGAGATAAATATAGTATGTAGAGAGTGCAGATTCTGCAGACTAGGAAAATATACACATTGTATAAACAGAAAAGCCATAGGAATAGACATAGATGGAGGAATGGCAGAATACGTCGCAGTACCATACTCTAACCTACACTTCGTAGATGAGATAGACGACCTAGATGCAGTACTCATAGAGCCAGCAGCAGCAGCACTCCATGCAGCATACCTAGTGAGTAGAGAAGTTGGATGGAGATGCATCATAGTTGGTCAAGGACCTCTCGCGTATCTATCAGCTCTAATATTTGAGAACCTTGGATATGATGTCGAGGTAGTAGTAAAAGGAGGCTATAGAGCAGAACTTTTTAAGAAGAGATTTAGAACAATAAACATAGAGGAGGCTAGAGAAATCTTTAAAGACGCTGAAAAGAAGCCAGATATAGTCATAGAAGCCTCTGGTTCACCATCTGGCATAGAGCTTGCTCTCGAGATCGTTAGACCTGGAGGAGTGATCATAGCAAAATCAACACATGGAAAAAACACGAACATCGACTACACGAGACTTGTCGTTAATGAGATCACACTACTAGGATCAAGATGTGGCACGTTTATAGAGTGGGAACATGTTATAAATCTCTTAAAGAGGAGATCTCTCAAGCTGAGAGACTGTATAACGCATGTACTCGAACTTGAGCGCTGTAGAGAAGCATTTAGGATCGCGGAGGAGAGGAGAGGGCTGAAAGTTATACTTAAGTGCTACTAGGGTAGCTATGTTACATATGAGGTTAATATTTCTCTGAATATGACAACTATCGTGAGAAGAGTAACGGACGTGATAGTATACGACTCCAATAATGATCTAAGCTTTGACGAGTTCCTGATAATGGTGCTTGAGAGATTGAAGGCAGCCAGATACTGCAGGAGAGTGAGAGTAGAAATAATAAGAGAGGGAGACGGATTAGAAATGAAAGCTATATTAAGTTCAGGAAGAGAACATAGCTCGAGAAAAAGTGAGGAAGAGAACAGACAGAACTAGAAGCCTAGTCATATATGTAGTTAAGTTCCTAATATGCTACCTAGTGCTAGTACTGATATACGTAGTATCAGCATACCTATCGTACAAGTACGTGCTAAAGGTACCCACAGGCATGCTAGAGAGAACTACAAGATACATGGAGAGAGCACTCAGGATGGGGGCACTAGGCATATTCATGAACAATCTCGCTCAAGCAACAAGAATGTCGCTTCCAATAGTCGGCCCACTATACGCCTTCGTGATAATGATGAACACAGGACAGTTCCTAGGACTCTACGTGTACTCGAAATTTGGTACAGGTCAACTAGGCACGCTAGTCCTAGTATCGTCTCTCCTCATAACTCTCCTATACCCATACGCAATAATAGAACTATCAGCTTATGCAGTAGCACTTGAGAACAGCATGAGCTTGACAATAAAAATATTTCAGGGAGACTTAAACAAGAGGCTAATCATTAAAGTGTTATTAAAATACTGTATATCTATAGTGCTTCTCATCATAGCTGCATCACTTGAATATGCGACTCTTATGCAGATAATGTCTATAAAGAACTCATTTTGAGTATCCATAAGGTACCTGAGTCATGACATCAGTTATCACATTATTAAGCTCGTCTAATGTAGCAGCTACACATATATGCTTACTTGAGCTACATACGATGAATATGGGCATTATCTGAGATATGAAACTATAGTACTGTAGCTTCTGTAGGAGACCGTATATTGCTGCAGATCTAGCTAATATTATAGATTCGTAGAATATCTTCTTAGATAGCTCTCGAATGTTGCTTACTGTAACGTTTTCTAGCTCTCTGGTAATTAAGGTTGAGTTCTGTCTAATGAGCTTCATAAACTTTTTATACCCATTCTCCTTGCAGTACTTTATGAGCTTGAGAGTATAGTTTAATGATGCTAATGCTGCTCTTGAAGGTAATGTCACGTTTGTAGATATAGCGTACGGTACTATGATTATCTTACCGACCCTAGGATAGCTTGTGTTCAATGCTACGTAGACCTCACCTATTGTTCTATAGGTAATATATGAATACGATAAAGGAACTACAATGAAGATATCGTTCTTTCCCTGAGCTTTTAGTAGACATTTCATTGACTCGTTATCTAGTATCTTCTCAACAATGTTATAGAACTTCTCTACTGGAAGAACAGTCTTCACTTTCCACTTCGTTATTGCTGGCTTAGAGGCAAGTAGTGCTGACTGTACTAGTACTATAAGTATCAGAGCTACTATGATGCCTGCAATGGTTGGTGCTACTATGTTCTTTAGTATGTTCATTATTACTTCACTCTCTGCTTATTCACCTTCTTGTTCTGCCATGAGTATCTTCTTATTCTTCTACTTCTACCCCATCCACAGGCTGCACAATACTTCTTTCTTACATGATACGCATGTCTGCCACAGCGTGGGCATCTTATATGTGTCTTTCCACTGCTCATCTTTCCGAACGATGTTGTTCCCTTGACCATTGCTTGAGGAAGCTCGTGATCATTTTAAAGGTTTTGTTGAGCAGCTTATACTACCTATTTGCTATATATTGATCAATTATGAGGATTTTAGAGGACTAAAGATATTTAGCTTCTTCATCTCTCATACATGTGTCAAGGTGGATCACATTAACGTTTCTAGGAACTTCCGCAGGTACTCCTACAAGAACTAGAAGTTTACCATCGGTACTTGTTCACGATTCTAAGAGGTTTATACTACTTGACTGTGGAGAAGGAGCACAACATAGACTCCTACAGGTTGGAGTATCAGTATGTAGAATAGATATAGTACTGATAACACATCTACATGGAGACCACGTATTTGGACTTCCAGGACTTATATCAAGCATGGCTCTTCTAGGAAGAACTAGAGATCTCACAATAGTTGGACCTCCAGGACTTAGAGAGATGTTGTGCGCCTCGGTAAGATTTATAGGATCGCTACCCTTTAAAGTACATATAGTAGAGGTGAATCCAGGAGGTAACATAGTGCTAGTAGTTGAAGATGGTGAGCTAGAGATAAAGTGTGTAGAGGCTCAACATAGCATAACTAACATAGCATATCTACTTCAGTGGAGACTTCCCGTAGGTAGGTTTCGTCCTGATATTGCGCAGAAGCTAGGAGTACCTGTGAAGTTCTGGAGAGCTCTACATGTAGGAGAGAGAGTTATCTTAGATGATGGAAGAGCAATAAATCCTGAAGATGTTGTAGAGCTTAGAAGAAGAGGTCCTTTCAAGATAGTCTATAGTGGAGATACGGCACCCTGTGAAAGTATCATAGAGTTATCTAAGGATGCTGACGTACTTATTCATGAAGCAACGTTTAGTGCTGAAGAAGAACCATCATGCATATGGGCGCAAGGTCACTCTCGTACTGTAGACGCAGCCGAGATTGCTAAGAAGGCAGGTGTGAGAGTTCTCATACTTACTCACATAAGCGCGAGATATGAAGGTCTTGAACATAAGCTTCTTCAAGAAGCTCAATCAATATTCAGAAACACATATATTGCAAACGATCTAGAGAAATACTATATTGAGATCTACCCGTAAGATAGCTGCAGTACTATCAGCAGACTATAAGAAAGCTTACCCAGTTCTGAGAAGCTTGAAGAAGCATGGATATGATATTGTTGCCGTGTTTAGAAACTGGCGCTCATACGTACTATCGAGATTTATAGATCACAGATTGAGAATAGTCAACGTAAGATCTCCTAAAGATATGGAGATACTACTCAGATACCTTAAGGTAAGATATGGAGCACATCTAGTGATTCCAATATCGTTTGAGGACTACCTGTACATGAGCAAGATAGAGAACCCTCCTTTAAAGACTATAAAGATAGGAAACGTTGATCTAGCATCAGACAAGTTTGAGCTAGGTAGAATATGTTCAGAGCTTGGAGTATCGTATCCTAAGACCATGCTCCTAAAGATAGACGATGTAGATAGATGTGTTAAGATAGTAGAAGCAGAAATAGGTTATCCAGCTGTGATTAAAGGTAGAGGAGATGCTGCAAGACCCTCATACGTGAGCGATAGAGACGATCTAAGAGAAGCATTAAGAAGTAGAAATAAGATGGAAGTTCTAGTACAAGAGTACGTACCAGGAATAGGATGCGGATACTTTGCTATTGCAGTAGAAGGAAGACCACTAGTAGAGTACACACATGTAAGACTGATAGAAGAGAAAGCAAGCGGTGGACCTAGTGTAGCATCAAGACTCGACTTTGACATCGAACTAATAGAGATTGGTAGAAGATTCCTATCATACTTCAAGTGGACAGGACCTGTAATGGTAGAGATGAAGAGACATGTAGAGACAGGAGAGATATACATCATAGAAGTTAATCCAAAGTTCTGGGGAAGCCTAGAACTCTCATATGCATCAGGCCTAGATCTAACATGTGAGCTTCTTAAGACATGTGGAGAAGAAGTAACATGCGTACACAAGGTCTATCGAGGAAACATGTTCTACTGGATAATAGCATCAATGCACTACCTTAGAGAAAATATACATGTTTACTTAAGCATGTTGAAGAACGTACTTAAGAGAGGAATACTACATGTATCAGACATACATGTAGATGATCCTCCAGAACTATTCTACGGCGTGACCACACGAGCAATAGCGGTGTTATCAGGAAAGTTCCGTAGAAGCGCATGGAGAGAGAAGTATCACGATATTATCCGTAGAAAGATTGCAAGAGCATTAAAAACTTTGAGACTCATAATCTTTGATCTAGATGGTACACTTGTAGATATTCCACTCAACTGGTCAAGACTTAAGGACCAAATCTGTGCTAGGACAGGCAGAAGTAGGACGTTTAACGTGATGTCACTGATAGCTAAGGATAGAGGAGTCGATAAAGAGGTAAGAAAGATCGAGATAGAAGCTGCCAAGGAGGTAGCAATAGATGATGATACAATTAGACTTATAGATCACATAAGAAGACTAGGGATCTATACTGCTCTCGCGACAAAACAATGTAGAGAAGCTGCATATACGATAATAGAGAACTCTAAAGCTGAGAACTTATTCAATATGATAATGACGAGAGATGACGAGCTCTTTAAGAAAGATCAAGTAAAGAAAATTCTTACTAAACTTGATATCAAGCCAGAAGAGACTACATTGATAGGTGATAGCATAGTTGACTATTATGCTGCATGTAAGAATAGTACAAGGTTCATAGCAGTAACTAGGAGCCTATATAGAACTCAGATGTTTATAGAACTCAACGTACCCTGCATCAGAGATGTGAAAATACTACTTAAAATGCTAGTAGATCTCTTAGAGAAGAATGTACATAGTACTAACACATGATGTAGATTCAGTAAAGAGACCTCTTAGACACGTATTAGCGAGATGGAGAAGATTCACATTTGAAGACTTGATGAGACATATATTTCACGTAGATAATCTTTACAATAATTTTGACCAGCTAGCAGCCATAGAAGATTCTGTCGGATCTAGATCAACCATATTTGTACCAGTACAACTATTTCCAGTAGACGAGATAAAAGATAAATTGAAAAGAATGATCAGAGATGGTTGGGAAGTACAACTTCACTACGTCTACGAGCCTATACAACCTGAAGCATTATTCAAGATGCAGAAGAAATATCTAGAAGAAGAACTTGATATAAAGGTACAGGGAGTACGAGTACATAATCTTGTAATAAATGAAAATATATTAAAAATGTTTGAAAAAGAAGGAATAATCTATGATTCAACATATAGAGCAGAGAGTATAGGAACATTCTCACCAAGATATCTAAAGAAGATAATAGAGTTACCAATCGGAGTGATGGATGCTGATCTTTTTGGAAGACTACATATGTCTGAAGAAAAAGCACTAAGGTACATATTTAGAAAAATTGAAGAAGCGAAAAAGAATAATGAGAAGACATTCATAATATTATTTCATCAAGAAGCATTAAGGATGAAGGGTGGACGAATATATTCAATACTTGTGAAAGAGCTCTATGAGAGAGGTTACGAGCTTGTGAGATGTATAGACGTTGTTAACAGGGTCATTAAGGGAGAGATAGATGCCTAGCATTAATCATGTAAGCATTGGTCGGGCCGCCGGGATTTGAACCCGGGACCTACGGGTCTCCTTCAGCCGCCCTGTACGAGCGGCGGCTGACTACAGCCCGCCGCTCTGACCAGGCTGAGCTACGGCCCGTTCTGCTGTTCGAAATCTTGTTTCTGTATTCTCTTTATAAGTCTTACTCTATGTCAGTGACCCGGTTCTCTTCATTTATCTGCCAAGCACGACGTTCATCACCTGAATACGGTATCATTAAGGATCAGCTCCGTAGCGTCATCACTTTCTCAGGGGGCTCCTAAGTCATCACTTTACGAGTACTACCTAACTAATCTTGATATTAAATCTAACGTCTTTAACAGACTCATTCTTGTATCAGTATCCGAGGTCTTTACAATGAATACATTGTTTGTGGTCTCTAGGAGTCTAGATATGTTATCTTTCCCGTTATAGAGAACTATCATTATATCTCTACTATACTTATCCATAACTTTTTTAATATCGTCTATCTCAGCAGTGTTTATGATTGTTATAGATATGTTTCTAAGGCTGTTTCTCAACATTATTCTTAGGATGTTATCCTGTATCTCTGTCTTAGCTTGTGGTTGTATCTTATGAATAATCTTCTCCAATTTTGATAATAGTTCTTCTCTTCTAATTGGCTTGAGAATCATGTTTTCTCTAGATAGCTTTATCATCTCTATAGTTGTCTCATCCTGTATATAGAATGGTAGTACAAGGTAAACATTGTACCCGAACGTACATATATTGCTTATGAGCATGTACTTCTCTAGCAGCGTAAGATTCTGAATGGTATGGACATCCTTTATAAGCTCTCCTTCCCATATCGATACAGAACCGCTAAGAGTTTGGTCGCTTATCACGTACTCTCTCCTCCTGACCTTGTCTAAGACAGTCACTATGATTTCCTTCCAAGGGTCAGGAATTAGCCATGGTCTCAGACAGGATATGCCGACGTCTCTTATGGTGTCTAAGAACTCTTGTTCGAAAGTTTCTATAAATATGTTTCTATGTTCATGTTTTCTTAGTCTAGGATTCTCTATGAATATTCTTATCAATATATCATATACCTTCTCTAGAATTTTTCCAGTACTCTCCTCGAAGTGTCTATAGAATACTTGCTTCATAAGCATGCTCTCAAGCTCTGACTCAATATTGCTCTCTATGTCATATGCTAGAGCTATGAATCTTATCTGCAGTAATGCTAGGTATAGACCGTAGATCTCTGCTTCTGTTAGATCCTCCTTCTTCAATTTCTCTACTATGTCTCTTTCTCTCATTTTCTCAATTCGTACGATCGGTATATTAATACAGTTTCTTCTATATGTAATTGATGAGTGCGGACCTCGACATAGTAATATTTAAGAGCATCAGTGAACTAATTAAGCATCTCGACGATAAGATAAGTGAGATAGAGAGAAAGCTTGAAGATCTTTCGAAGATGCTTGAATCTGTAAAAGATAGGAAGAGCAAGTACGAGAGATTGAAAAAGCTTGTCGAAGAGATCTCAGGCGAGACAAGTGCAACATTATCAACAACAATATACATATCAGGTCTAAGAGTCATAATAGATCCAAAACCTGTAGATGAGTACGATGTTCTAGAGTCAGTATATAGAGCACTTTCAGATAAGTTGAACGTGCTCAAGAGAATAAGAGATGTAATCGAGACCTATCTTGGGAAGTATCTTAATGAGGAAGATATGAACATAATAGTTGAGTTTCGAGCAGATGTGCCTGTAAAAATAATGCTTAAGATGTAGAGTATTGTAGGTACATCTTATAAGATAGATAAGAGAAAGATCTCGGTTGGATGCTTCAAGTCTCGACCATAATACTCATAGTATTGTTAGTACTTATTCTTGCTCTTCCTGCAACCATAAGAAAGGTAGAGGAGAACCTTGAGCTCTTCCTCTTCTCCATGGCCATAATTGCGGGACTTGCTACGGGTAAGATATTCGAGGTCAATGTCTGGATAGAGGCGTTGAGAGATCCAGTAATGATTCATGGTTTTCCTATAGGTATAGTTCAGGTAGTTCTCATATTTGGATTAATAGCATACTATATTAGAGAGAGGATAGAAAGATTTGCAGAGAAGATAATGAATATGAAACATAGTCACATAGTTCTAGGTCTAATAACGCTAGCTCTAGGACTATGCTCAAGTCTGATATCTGTCATAGTTGCTGCAGTAATTCTTGCAGAGATTGTTAGAGCTCTCAGAGTAGATAGAAAATCGAAAGTTCTCTATAGCATATATTCCTGTTTTGCTCTTGGTATAGGTGCAGTTCTCACACCTGTAGGTGAGCCTCTGTCAACTATACTTGTATCTAAGCTAAAGGAGGCTCACTACTATACGGGTCCAGGATTCTTATTTGAAGTATTTGCACCAATAGTGATTCCTCTCGTAATATTCTTCAGCATCTTAGCTGCATTAACTGTACGTCCTTCAAAACTTAAGAAGACTACTCAAGAAGTACACGTGATAGAGGAGGAGAAGTTGAGAGACATATTCATCAGAGCTGGAAAGATCTATCTATTCATAATGGCGTTAGTGATACTTGGAGCAAGCTATGGAATACTCGTCAAACTATACTTCTCGAAGCTTAGTCCTGATGCCTTCTACTTTCTCGGAATAATGTCTGCTGTCGTTGATAATGCTACTCTAGTAGCTGCTCTCGTATCTCCAGCCCTCTCTCTAAAGGATATAATATTTTTTGTGACGTCAACACTCATATCTGGTGGGTTCCTAGTTCCTGGAAATATTCCTAACATAATTGTTGCATCTAGAATCAAGATAAGGTTCGTAGAGTGGGCTAAGTATGGTCTGATGATTGGTATTCCTGTACTCATCGCAGTATATATTTTACTCGTCTTAGCACATATAATGTGAGAATGCTGAGAGAAATAGCAGAGAAGAAGAGATTACTTATCTGTGTTATACATCTTCCACCTTTACCAGGATCTGCAAGATATGGTGGAGATTTCGAGTCGGTGATTGATTTTGCTGTTAAATGTGCAAAAAATGCAGAGAAAGGTGGCGCAGACGGCGTGATAGTAGAGAACTTTAATGATAATCCTTTCCTAAAGAAGCCAGATCTGATAACTATCATAGCGATGTCAGTGATAGTGAGAGAGATAGTTAAGAACGTTAGCATTCACGTAGGAGTTAACATACTTAGAAATGCATGTAGAGAAGCAGTATATGTAGCATCTCTATGTGGAGCATCATTCATAAGATGTAATGCTTACTGTCAGCCAATAACATGTCCTGAGGGAATAGTAGAACCAGAGGCTGCACATGTATGGAGAGCAATGAAAGAATCTGGTAAGAGAGTGGAGGTGCTAGCAGACATAAATGTTAAACATGCATCACCACTATACTATCCTCACATAGAAGATCTAGTAAGAGACTGCGTAGAGAGATGTCTAGCAGATTTTCTCATAATTACTGGCTCAAGAACAGGTCAACCACCTGATCCAGGAGAAGTATGTAACATATGCAAGATAGCTGATGTTCCTGTACTAGTAGGCTCTGGCGTCAATCCATCAAATATCGGCTTATATAAGTGTGCTAGAGGCATCATAGTTGGAACATATGTTAAAGATGAGAGAGGAATGATAGATACAGGCAGAGTTGAGAGAATTAGGAGAGAGCTAGACATGCTATAAGTTTTAATATTATTTAGTACTATTAGAAGTGTGAGAATCTGTCTCATAGTAGGATATGGAGGAAGATGTATAGATGCTATGAAGAGAGCAATCACTACATTGAGAGAGAGACTTGATAACATTGATGTTCACGTGTTTCTTATAGGAGAGACTGATAGAGAAGATGTTCTAAAAATAGTTGAGAGTTCTGACATAGTGTTCATACATTCATATAATATTCCTAGAAAGCTTGAAGAGATTCTGAATAATATTAAGAATAAATCTCTAATAGTTTCAATAGATCCTTTAACTATATCATTTTCTAACGTAGATCTTGAGATACTGAAGAAAGCTAAGGAGTACTATACCAGGGGCGGAGAGGAGAACTATAGAAGACTTGTACTATTTCTTGCAAGTCTCAAGAACAGGGGCATAGAGGTTCCTGAGCCAGTGGAGGTTCCCTGGCATGGCATATATCATCCTGATCTTGGAGTCTTCACGAGTCTTAGAGATTACTTGAAGAACTATGAGTTTAGGGATAGACCGCTTGTAGGACTTCTATTCTATAGGTCACACTGGATTAATGGAGATACAGAGACCGTCGATTACCTTGTTAGAGAGCTTGAGAAGAATGATCTTGGAGTGATACCAGTATTTACTCATGGTCATCGTGATCCTTTTCTGAATACTCCTTCAAAAGCTGATTCTTGTAGAGAATTCTTTATTCTCGACTCAAGATGTATAATAGAGTTTCTAATTGATTTTACAAGCTTCTTCTTTGCTAATAGGCCACTAGTGTCGGATAGATTCAACGTTTATAGTGATGAGGGAGAGATCTTGAGGATTATGAACATACCTGTGATGAGGCCAGTATTAATGTGGTTTAGAAGCGTGAGAGAGTGGCTAGAGTCTCCACAGGGAGTTGACTATCTTACTCAGGTATATCAGGTGATAATGCCCGAGGTTGATGGTCTTATAGAGCCTATAGTTGTCTCAGGTTCTAGAAGAGGAGATTATGGAGAGATCAGGGGTTTTGAAACTATTAAAGAACATGTAACATATATTGCTAGAAGAGTTAAGAGATGGGTAGAGCTACGTAGAAAAGACCCATCTGCTCGTAAGATAGCTATAGTACTACATAATGCGCCATGTAAGGGACTTGAAGCTAACATAGCTGTCGGTCTAGGCCTAGATGTTCTAGAGAGTGTTGTTAGAGTGTTAAGAAGACTTAGAGAGCTAGGATACAGAGTTGAGAACATTCCTGAAAACGGAAGAGAGCTTGCTAAGATGTTTCTTGAACGTAGAGCTATAAGCGAGTTTCGGTGGACCTCTGTTAAAGATATTGTTAAGAGAGGAGGAGCATTAGACCTAGTTGATCTAGGAACTTACCTAGCATGGTTCGAAGAGCTTCCAGAACAAGTTCGAAAAAGAATGATAGAGACATGGGGTGATCCACGAGATATAGTTAACAATCCTAGACACCCCCTAGCTGGAGCAATATATGAGGGAAAGTTCGTTATTCCTGGACTAAGATTCGGTAACGTCATCGTTCTTCTTCAGCCTAAGTTTGGATGTGCAGGAACTAGATGTGACGGAAGAGTCTGTAAGATACTTCACGATCCTACTATTCCACCTCCACATCAGTGGCTTGCGGTCTATAGATGGATAAGCAGAGTCTTCAAAGCTGACCTAGTAATCCACTTTGGAACACATGGATACCTAGAGTTTAGACCAGGTAAGGGAGTAGGTCTATCCTGGATGTGCTGGCCTGAGATAACTATAGACGACCTACCTCATCTATACGTCTACGTGGTCACTAATCCTATGGAAGGCGTGATTGCAAAACGTAGAGGATACGCTACCATAATAGACCATGTCTATCCTCCCATGTCTGTGCCAGATGTTTTTGAAGATCTTGAAAAACTTCTTGCTGAGTACTCTAAAGCTAAGTCTCTAGGTGATAAATCTAGAGCAAAGGTGATATTAGAGAAGATACTTGAGAAGGCTAAGGAAGCAAATATAGAGATTAGGGGACTAGATGAGGAAGAGATAATAGATAGCGTTCACGGTATTATAGAGACTGTTAGAAATACTCAGATTAACATGGGATTACACATATTTGGAACAAGGTACGATCTAGACAGGGCTGTAGAGTACGCTGTAACAGTACTGCATAAGGATACTGGTAACTATAGGTCGATCATAAGACTCATAGTTGAGCTTCTAGGACTAGACTATGATCAAGTTAGGACTAGAACGTACTACATTAAGGATCTAGGAATGTCAAGCATTGATGTTCTTAAGAAGGCTAGAGAGGTAGCTATAAGAGCTCTTCGACGACTAGCCATGATGAAGAACGTCTCTGAAGAAGATGTGATTAGGATTGTTACTGAGTGTGTTAGAGAGGTGTTTAGAGTTAACGTAGCTGTGTAATGAAGAAGACTGAAGACGGTAAAACTTTTCAAGACTTTAAGAGACCTCGCTTGAGACGTGTCACAGCTACGTTCATTCATTGAGAAGCTGGATCCAATACTACGACTGATGCCTACTGTTCCTAGGCCTAAGACTCCTCAGCCACTTACTGCAAGATTGATGTGGACATTCATTGCTATAACTATATATCTCCTACTCATGGTTGTGCCTCTCTATGGAGTGTATAAGGCTGCAACACCATCAGCGGGACTGCTGAGGCTTATGTCTCTCATATTTGCAACAAGTAGAGGAACACTAGCTCACCTAGGTATAGGACCTATAGTCATTGCTGGAATACTTCTAGAGATCCTCGTATTCTCAGGACTGCTAGACATAGACCTAGAGGATCCTATCGATAGAGCAAGATTTAACGCACTCATGAAACTGCTATCACTAGTCATAGCATTCTTCGAGTCGCTAGTAGCTGTGACAGTAGGCATGCTCAGTGTACCTAGCATACCACTGAAGATAGCTGTCATAGTTCAGCTAATGATAGCAACACTCATAATAATACTCCTGGACGACCTAGTAACCAATGGCTGGGGTCTAGGCAGCGGTATAAGCCTATTCATACTTGTGAGCATTGCTAAGACAGTACTATGGTACACGTTCTCGCCAGTCATAGGTCCAGACACGTTACCTGTAGGAATAATACCTGCACTCATAGCTGCTGCTGCAAGAGGAATATTTCCACCAGACCTAGTGTACTCATTCTTCAGAGGAGGAACAATAGTTGGTCTAGTATCTACAATACTGTTAGGATTCTTCATACTTTACCTCGAGATGCTTAGTGTACCTATACCACTATCTATTCCACAGTATAGAGGAATAAGGTATAGTCTACCTCTACGTGTGATGTATGTCTCAGTGCTACCAATAATATTCACAGCATTCACGCTAATACTTGTCTCACACATGTTACAGTATGTAGCATTCGCGGCAGTACATAACCCTGCCCTGAGATGGCTTGCCTGTATACAGCCTCTACCTCATGGAGGATATGAGCCTTGTGTAAACTCTGTACTCTACTTCCTATGGTCTCCTCCACCACCTAACATAACACCTCAGTATGTTGTTGCGCATATAATAATATATGTTGTCCTATGTACAATATATGCCTACATCTGGGTCAACATAGCTGGAATGTCTGCTGAAGATCAGGCCAAGTACATAGTTGATGCTAAGCTAAGCATACCTGGATTCAGACCCAATCTCAGGATAATTGCTAGATACTTAGAGAAGTACATATTTGCATTAACAATAACTAGCGGAATACTTTCAGGACTAATAGCAGCACTTGGAGACCTGCTACAGGTCTTCAGTGGTGGAATAGGGCTAATGCTACTCATAGAGATAGCATTACAGTACTATGGAATAGCTGTACAGGAGCACGTGTTCGAGCTGTTCCCAGGATTGAAGAGGTTTGCTGGACTTGAGAGACTATGATCAGCTAGGATAGCGCTCACCATCTCTCGGTCGCTAAACTCTTCATCACTCTTCTATCTGCTCTTTAGGAACATTTTTAAAAGCTGAGCACCTCTCTAACATAGCCATGGCGAAGAAGGGAGTAGCAAGACAGGTAGGTGTACCATGGAAGTTCCATATTCCTCCAGCGATCTTCATAAATAGTCTAGTACCTGTAGCAGATAACAGTGGTGCAAAGCTCGTGAGAATAATAGGAGTATGTGGATGCAAGGCCAAGACGGTTCATAGAAGAATACCTGGAGCAGCTGTAGGAGACATGGTTGTGGTGTCCGTGAGAGAGGGTAAGCCGGAGATGAGAAAGCAGATTATGAGAGCCATAGTCATACGACAGAGAAAGCCCTATAGAAGACAGGACGGAACCTGGATAATGTTTGAGGATAATGCAGTAGTGATAACAGATGAGATGGGTAATCCAAAAGGAACAGAGATTCATGGACCTGTAGCAATGGAGGCAGCACTCAGATGGCCATCAATAGCTAACCTAGCCACAATGATAGTCTAGGCCTAGTCCAGTCCTATAAAACAAAGCTTATAATAACCCTCTCAAGCTTTCAGACAGCATGCCCTTCAGTCACACTAAGGTAGTTGGACCAGCTGGAAGATTTGGAGCAAGATATGGAATGGGTATTAGGAGAAAGATAACTCAGATAGAGGTAAAACAGAAGGGTAGACATAGATGTCCAAAATGTAGATCAGTAACCAGGATGGAGAGACTAGCATTCGGAATATGGAGATGTCCAAAATGTGGTTTCACATTCGCAGGTGGCGCATGGGTTCCACAGACGACTCTAGGCAAGACTCTGGCACCAGAGGAGCTGAAAGTAATAGAGAGAGAAAAGCAGAGATGGAGAGAAAGAGCCAGAAAAGGATAACGAGAGGAGCACTAACAACAATACCAAACAAGATAGCATTATCATCATCTAGAGATCCTAATCTCAGAGTCAGACAATTTCTTAACGAGCTATCTCAGGCGCTACCTCGAACAGTGAAGATAAATAGAGGTAGAATGTCTCTAGACCAGCTAGTAGTCAAAGCAATGGAGCATGATGCTAGATACATAATGTACATAACTATAAGAAGAGGAAACCCAGTCGCAATAAGGTTCATAGAGGTAAATAAAGAGAAAGCAGAGTACAGATGGTTACCATACTTAATAAAGCTTATAGGAGTCAAACTGATAGTTGACATGCCTATACGAAGAGCAGTGAAGAACAAGGCAAGAACTGCCGTCATAGCAGCATTCGACTATCATGAGGTAGCTGACATATTCTCACAGATACTTAACATACCTATAATATTTACAAGAAACCTTGACGAGCTTCAAGGACAGTACGATACTATACTCGTAGTCAGACCAGTATACGATAGACCAGACTTCACATGTGAAATACAGATGCTTGACGGTGAGGACTTTGGACCTAGAGGACCCATAATAAGAATAGCAAAGGTATACTATGTGACAGGTAGAGAACTCGTACTAAGTCCTGACATAGCTGAGCTACTCGGAGAATAAAGAGAAACCTTTAAAAAGAGAATCAACAATACCTAGATCAGAACAAAGCCGGGTGGTGTAGCGGCCAAGCATGGCGGGCTCTGGACCGGTAGGGGGAGAACGGGCGGTCCGCGGCTACATCATTCTCAACTTCCTTATATGATGAGAGGATACCTTCCCGAGGTATGAGGAGTACCTCGGGACCTGAGCTAGGATAACTCTAACACTTCTCTCGCAAAGTTAGTATAGTAGAATTCTCTTGCCTTTTCTATGCATCTTTTCGATATTTTATAATATTCATCTCTATCTAGCGACAATATGTGAATTATGTATTTAGCTATCTCATGATCTGTTTCTACAAAATATCCATATGTTATGTTCTCTATTTTCTCTATAAGTCCTGTTGGTAGTCTCATCACTATTGGAGTGCCTTGGCTCATTGCTTCTACTGGAGCCATTCCAAAATGTTCACCAATCCTCAGATGAACATAGACTCTAGAGATCTTGTAGTATTCTAGTAAAGTTTTATCGTCTGGTGATGTTATTAGTTCAACGTCTTTTAGAGAGTCTTGAAGTTCTTCATATGTTCTTTTGACTGCTTCATAATATTCTCTATGTCTAGGATCTACATAGCCTAATAATGCTAGTCTTGCATCTCTTATACGTTCTTTAACTATCCTGAACTGGTATAATAGCAGGTCTTGTCTTTTTAATGATACAAATCTTCCAACATATATTACAAGGTTCTCCTTTCTCTTCAACTCTTCTTCGGTGATCTCTTCTTTGAAGAATATCTTATCTATGCAGGGATATACCACGTATGGTGTATATGGCCACAGCATCTCGACTGCTAGTCTTGTTCTTCTTGAGTTTACTACTACGATATCAGCCTTATCTAAGTATCTTGGTGCTAGACGTGGATATCTGAGATAGTATTCATATTCTTTCAAGTTCTCCTCACTTATCTCTTCGTCTATTGGAAAATGTATGTACATTAACGTCTTTACTCTCTGATCAGCATTCTTTATCATATAGCAGTATGCTGGATCCTGAACCATCACTATGGCTATACTAGGCTCGTATTCTCTTACCACTTTTTCAACATGTTCTTTAACCTTCTCAAAACTTGAGCCTGGGCTTAGCAGAGTCATCTTATCTACATGTTCTTTGAACCACTCTTCGTCGTATAGTGATGTTATTATCTTGTAATCTCTTTCCATTTCTTTTAAGCCGTCTAGAAGAATCTTTGTAAGTCTCTCTGAGCCTCCTTTAACATTTAAGTGAGGATGTATTACTAGAATTCTCACAGTCTAGTTAAGACTTGTTAGAACTTAAAGTTACCTATGTCAATATCTGTCTACTAAGTTCTCTATCTTAGCATAATGTTTTAAAAGCTTTATACAGCGTCTTAATGTGGCGATGGTGAGGAGAGGGAGCTGTCCTATCTGAAGTAGAAATACATGACTGCACGCTTAGAGAGGGTGAACAAGCTTGTGGCGTATCGTTTAGAGTTGAAGACAAGGTCAGACTCATAGTAGAGCTGGACGACCTGGGAGTAGACATCGTAGAGTGTGGATGGCCATCAGCAAATCCTAAAGACATCACAGTAATAAAGAAGGCTAGAGAGTACTCACCAAGATGTAAGCTTGCAGCTTTCACATCAACTCGTAGAAAAGATAGAAAGGTCGATGAGGATCCGATAATTGTAGAAACCTTGAAGGCAGAGCCAGATATAGTAGTAGTATTTGGTAAAGCCTGGACCCTACATGTTAGAGAGGTCCTGAAGACGGATCAGGAGACGAACCTCAGAATGATAGAGGATAGTATACAGTTCTTCAAGAATCATGGCATAGAAGTCATATTCGACGCTGAACACTTCTTCGACGGGTACAAGGATGATAGAGACTACGCTATGAGGATAGTAAAGCTAGTAGATGAGCTCAAAATCAGGACGCTCGTCCTATGTGACACTAATGGTGGCTGTCTACCTCACGAGATATATGATATAGTTAACAATGTTGTATCAGAGGTGAAAAATGTTAAAGTTGGTGTACATCTTCATAATGACTCAGGATGTGCTGTAGCTAACTCAGTAATGGCTGTCCTAGCAGGAGCATCTCATGTTCAGGTAACGATTAACGGTATCGGTGAGAGATGTGGAAACGCTGATCTATGTCAGGTTGTTCCTAACCTAATGCTCAAGCTTGGCATAAAGGTCCTCAGAGGAGATGTAGAGAAGTTGAGAAAGTTGACATATCTCTCAAGACTAGTATATGAGCTTACAGGAATTCCACGTAATCCATATCAGCCATATGTTGGTGAGAATGCTTTCTCTCATAAGGCTGGCGTACATGTTGATGCAATAATGAAATGTCCTAGAGCCTACGAGCACGTTGATCCAGAGATCGTGGGCAACAGGAGAAGAATAGTTGTATCAGAGCTAAGTGGTAGAGCTGCAGTGCTCTCAAAGATTCAGGAAGTTCTTGGAATAAAGTTATCGAAGACTGATCCAAGAGTGATGAAGACTCTGGAAGAGTTGAAGAGACTGGAGGAGAACGGTCTTAACTTTGATCAAGCTACTGCTACTGCTGTACTAATACTTTTGAAGAACCTGGGAGTATATAAGGAATTCTTCAGAGTGCTCGAGTGGAAAGTCATGTGTGAGAGAACACATGAACCTAGAGCATGGAGCTGGATAAAGATAGCAGCACAGAACAGAACAATCATAGAGGCAGGTGAAGGAGTAGGTCCTGTACATGCTATAGACACAGCCTTAAGGAACGCGCTAATGAAGCTCTATCCAGAGGTAAGCAATGTAGAGCTAGTAGACTATAGAGTAGCTCTGCTAGGAGTACCTAAACATACAGCATCCATAGTCAGAGTAGACATAACATTCAGAGATAGAGAAAGCGAAGAGTACTGGACAACCACACACGCGTCAAAGAACATAGTTGATGCAAGCACTGTAGCTATAGCTGATGGAATAGACTATTATCTACAGCTTAGATATCTTAAAGATGCTATAAGAGTCGTTAGAAGCATAATGTCATGACTCGAGAATACGTAGAAGAGATATGTGCAGAAGTGCTTAAAGATGTTGAAGAGAAGAGAATATCTATACGTGGAGCAATAGAAGATAGAAAAGAGAATCCTCTCATACGTAAGTTAAGGTCTCTCATACTTGCACTCTGTCTAGAGACCGTTCGAAGATATGTACTACTCGACAAAATATGGGAACACGTGGTAGGAGAAGTTCCTAGAGACTCCTACCGTAGAAATCTCATAAGAATAGTGACATATGAGGCCAAGTACAGGAACGTAGAGGCTAGAAGACTTCTTAGAGTATGTATGAGAAACAATATAAAGGTCAGTAAAGAACATATTCGTAGGCTGAGAGACATATCAGAGAACGACATAGTTAGAGGACTATCATATGAGGAGAAGCTACATGTGAAGTATAGTATTCCTCTATGGTTAGTAAAGTATGTTCTTGATAAGTTTCCTGATGGAGAGAGGATCTTGGAATCATTTTCTCAGAAACTGCCAACATATGCTAGATGTAGAATAGATAGAAGACAAGTCTTGAAGAGACTTGCCGAGATCGGTATAAGTGCAGAAGAGGATCCTGACCTAGATGATGCTATCGTTCTAGAGAGAGCAAGACTAAGCTTGATAGAGAAAACACTAGGAAACTCTATATATATTCAAGATAAATCTTCAATGCTTGTTGCTCATGTAGTAGAGAAGACTGTGAATAATAATAATGTAGGAATTATTAAGATAGTTGATACATGTTCAGCTCCTGGTGGAAAAGCTATACATGTTGTAGATAGGTTAAGAAGATGCATCATCATAGGTATCGACATATCATATCGTAGGTTGCTTACAGAGAGATATCTAATCTATAAGTACGATGTTCATCATAGAATAGATATCTCATGCTCTTCTGCTCTTAGACTTCCACTTAGAAGCCTTAACCCAGATATAGTGATTGTAGATCCTGATTGTACTTCAATAGGTAAGCTTAGTCATAGTCCTGAGATAAGATTGTGGCTTCGACAGCATCATGTGCATGATATGGCTAGGCTCCAGTATAAGATTCTTAAAAACGTGATAGAGAACCTACGTGGCAGATTCCACATAGTGTACTCTACGTGCACTATAACGTTTGAAGAGAACGAGGAGAACATATCAAAAATATGTGATGAGTATGGACTTGAGATAGTTGATCTATGTTCAATATTTCCAAAGTTCTGCAATATCTATATGAGAGGTAGCTTGAGACTCTTTCCTCACCTACATAGAACAGGTGGATATTTCATATCCTGTGTTAGAAGATGACTATTTTAAACAATCGTAATATTAAAGTCCTCATATACAGGTCTGATGATGGGTAAGAGAATTAGTAAATTAGTTGAGACCATAGTGGAGAGATCATTAATGAACAAGATAATACTATACTTAGACGATGACGATGAGAGAAGAGAGAAAGTGCTCAAGGCTAGTGTAGATATTTTAAACAAGATAGATGTTCCAGCCGCATATATAGATGCCTCAAACATAGTGAAGACCTGTCTACTTGCTGGAAAAAACATGATAGAGGATCTAAACAATATTAGTGCTAGAGTGGTAGCAATAGATAGCTTTGACACGATGCTGGTCGTGGAAAAATTGAAAGATTCTGCAACGAGGTTTCTCAAGAAGATGCTTGAAAAAGGATCAACACTAATATTAGCATCAGGTACAGACGTACTAAACGACTCTGAGATACTTAACAGAATATCCTCACTAGGTCCAGTACATGTGATCAATGCAGTAGCTCAAGAATCAAAAACTAGAAAAAAGATATATACATCATTACGCACAGTTATAAAAAGATTCCTAGGAGACGGATACGAGGACTCAGAAAATAATGAAGATTACATAGTAGTCGAATAGTGGACATAGACTAGCAATATCCTAACTACACGTATCATCACTTCTATACACTAGAGAAAATACTTATTAACAGATAAATACTTAACCTATTCATGAAAAAGACGTACATTCTTCTCATCATGCTAGCTCTCTGCACATGTATGCTCTGTCCAACAGTAATATACGGCAAGACCATTCAAGAATACAAGTTACATAGATACCTTGCAGGTAGTAGTAGTACACATCTAAGAGAGAGCCTCAGCATAGGAATACATATAGTATCATCACCATCATCTGTAGAAGAGACTTCACAAGACTGTACTGTAGAGATAACAAGCACCAACGTACCACTTAACGGTGTAAGCATGATAGAGATAGAACTATTAAACTGTCCTTTCGCAGCTGGTATTAGTCTAAGACTTCTATTTAATCCATCTATAATAAACGTTGTTAAGATAGTTCCAGGACAGTTCAAGAATGCTGTAGATGGATTAGTAAAAATAGATATAGATAATAAGAATGGAGTCATAGGTATAGCAATAGCAGGAACAGAAGAATGCGCAAGTAATAGAGTAACAGTCGCTGAAGTATATGTTAGAGGAGTCTCAGTAGGAACTACAAGATTTGAACCAGTTAAAGCACAGGTCTCCGATATAAGAGGAGTTCTTCATCCTGTTAAAGTGATAGGAGGAACTGTAAGAGTGACTCCATTGAAGTGTCGTATAGTTATAACTAATGCTACAGTTATTGAGAACGAGACTACGAGCATAGACATATGGCTTATAAACTGTTCAATAGCAGCTGGTACACGTCTTAAACTTCAGTTCAATCCCTCGATCATAAAGATAGTTAAGGTAATAGCTGGATCATTTAAAGATGCAGTAAATGGCATATTCACATTTAATATAGATAACGATAATGGGATACTCTCTATAGCTGCTGCTGGAACATCATCATGTAATGTTAAGAGGATACTCATCGCTAGACTAGTAGTAGAAGGAGTGAGTCCTGGAATGACTTATCTAATACCTCTAATAGCAACAATAAGTGATGTCCAGGGACAGGTAATGGGAGTGCCCGTTATTGGTGGAGTAATTCACGTTCTGAAGGTTCTTGAGTGTGATTTTAATTGTAATGGTAGGTTGGATATTGGTGATGTTGTGCTTTTGTTGAGGATTCTTGTTGGTGAGTTTCATAGTA
>JAADCU010000067.1 GCA_013154355.1 Thermoproteota archaeon
GCGAGATCATGAGGCTAAGATTTAAATACTGCTCCTTCACGTGCTGAAGGTCGGGAGAACACTACGGAGAACATGCTCAGTCGAGAGTTTGAGAAGGGGATCCTAGTGCATGGAAAACATGTAGTAGGTAACCTGTACGGCATTGATAGGAAGGTGCTAGAGGATGAGGAGTATCTTCGAAGACTTGTTGTAGAAGCTGCAGAAGTAGCTAACATGCATGTAGTAGACGTCAGATCTTGGAGATTTCTAGGAAGTGATAAGGAGGGCGTAAGCGTGATTGCACTAGTAATCGAGAGCCACATTGCACTACATACCTGGCCATGCTACAACTATGCTACACTAGACATCTATACATGCGGAGAGAAGAGCGATGCAGATAAGGCATTCAATTACATAGTTGAGAAACTGAGGCCAAGATACTACACTAAGACCTATATCGACAGGTCGTGTAGATCATACTAGTTTAAAAATAACCTAGTTTAAACATAGGTAGACAAGTAGATACATCTCAATATTCTTATAACAGTCTTAATGTCATCAGCAGTCACAGTCTTTCTACCCGCATGCTTAGCAAGCTCAACACTTCTAGTAGCTATCTCGTAAGCTATAGACTCAAGTATATCACGAAGAACTATAACAGCCTCCTCACTTACACGCTCTGCACCAGCCTTATGAAGTATCCTATCAATTGGTGCTAGAGGTATATCGTGCTCTGGCATGCTGTAAAAATGTTAAGGAGAGGTAGAATTTAACTCTTTTTCTCTTCTTCTCTCCGTAAACTATCATGTTTCTCACGAGAACTATCATGACTAGAACGAGTCCTACTCTTCCTCTTTCTACCATGAGAATGCCTAGCAGGAGACTGAGACTGCTTAATAGCAAACTGCTCAAGTTCCTGAGGATCGACATCATCAAGCTTCACAGTGAACGTACTAATCCTCGTCCTAACAAGATAGAACATCTTACCACAGTTCTCGTTCTTACATCTACACATGTTAACTATGAGAAACCTTTTAGTATCATTAAGGACTTGCCCAGTCTTCTCCCAGTTGGGAAGACCACAGTAGGGACAGGTAATCACTACCTATGGTACCTGTATGAGAAATAAAACATTAACGGAACTTTTAAAAATAACTAGAAGGAGAACATAGAAGAATGATGAGCGATGGCTGCATTGACTAGATGATAGCTCCTTGGCGGATTCTGACCTAGATTCTCAGTATCTCAAGCATAGAATCATCAACTACATGTGGAGCAAGTATGAGACAGAGAACAACACCAAGTTTAGTCAACATACCACATTTATTAACTATGCCTGACTTAGAGAGTACTCGAGTACAGTTAGATAGATCACCGATAGATAGTAGATAATCTTCAAGACATTTAATCAAAACATTATTACTAACATATTCAGGGACATCTCTAAGAAACATATCAGGTAACCTATCAACAATAGGAATCTTATAACAAAACTTAACACATTTAAGAACATTACTAGGCACAGCACCATCTCTGCACAATATAGATATCATCGAGATCTTAGAGAAAAAGAGCCTTCTGACAACACATGGTCTGATGATCCTAAAGACATCCCATAGAGGAAAGATGCTCTTACTACGATCATCGTACACTATACAGAGCTCAATAGGATACCAATATAGAAACCTAGAAAAATAGGAGCCTCTTCTAGCATATATTTTAAGATCATTAAAACTAACATAACTACTATAAACATCCGGCGAAACGTTAAAATCCCTACAAAACGATATAGCACTAAGACAAGAAGAACAAGAGATATTAAACATAGATAAGGTAGATCTAGGAAGAGGTACAGGCCTATCAAGAACTACACGAACAGACCTAACAACATCACAGGAAACTTCAATACATAACCAACCATTATCAAACAATTTCAGATCAATAGGAAAAGTGTACCTCATATTGACCACATGAGAGATATAGTTGAGAAAAAACTCATATTTTCAGGAGGAGGATAAGAGACATCTACAAGTAGAGCTCTCTCACTAGACGATAGATAATACTCAGGCCCGCCTCCTGCAACTAGACCACCAGCCCCCAACCCCACGAGGGCTTTCAACCCACTAGACCTCCTGCAGGACCCCCACCAGCCCCCGTGGAGCTGGGGAACTGGCGAGGGTCCTGCAGGAGGCAGACCCTCATCTACAACTTTCTTACATAGCAACGCCATGTTTACTGCGGCATTAACATCTCTATTTATTCTCCCATGAATACTACATTCAACATATCTTCCATACATTCTACATAAGTTAACGTTACCATAGTATAGACACGTTGAGCAAATTCTACTTGTAAGATACGGATCTATTATCATTATTCCAGTCCTATAACGCTTGTTAGCATACAGTAATCCCCATATACTTGATCTCTTCTTAAGACCTACAGGATTATTCTGAACAATCTCTATTAGTCTAGCATTTTCAAGAATCTTACTCATAAATATGTCACATATTTTCTCAACAATGCTTATCTTACCTTTCTTAGAAACTGTAGAACACATATTCTCTATACATAGTATAGGAATAGACTCTGGTGTAGATACTATAGAGAGCTCTTTCATCAGCGTCTTCAGTATTCTTAGCGCAATCGTGAGATTAACATAGTACGAGTCTGATCCAGGTGCAGCAGTATATATATGTGCCACACTTATGTTTCCTACAACATTTACTATTTCTGGTTCTCTTATGCGTGCTCTAGATATTAGTGGTAGTACATGTTCCACTATTCTGAACGGTATGTCGTATCCTATTGCTGCTACATCTATGTTCCTACTATTCAAGTCAACACCTACATATATTATCCTATTCTTTACTCTACTCATCGTCTTCATACTTCTATCACCTGTATATATCCTATGTTACGTATATTGAAGATACCTATCAACATTTTATGAACTTTACCGCAATATTATGCTTACATGCTTCTTTACAGGACCTATCATCAATAGCGCCCTTGTACTCCTTCTATAATGAGAAGGTGGTAACGATGTTGATAACCATAATACATCATCATTATTTAGAAGATATTGAGAAGCTATAGACTCAACATATGGATCAGGACCTCCCAAGATAATTGATAGTCCAATGTTCTGTAATATGTCACTTCTAATATTATCAATATTCTGAGTAATAAGTAATATGCCTACACCAAGCTTTCTAAGACCTTTAATACAGAGCTCAATAATTCTACTATTCATAATATAGTATGCTTCGTCTATAGCAATAACATATCTAAGTTTTCGACTTATCTCGAGAGACGTAAGATATGAGTATAATAAGTCTATCAACATCAACATTATAAATCTCAAGACATCAACGTCGCTTAGAATATTTTTAAAATTAAATATGACTACTCTAGATTTAATTATATCTCTTATGTTAAGTATTCTACATTGAGAATAATAATCTAAGAGTTTTCTAAAGAATAATCTTAGAAGAAAATCATCAATATTGTTAATAATTTCGTTAACCATTCTTACAGGATCAGAGCCATGACACCTCTGATATACTTCATCTATTATATCGAGAACTTGTTGAGAGATCTCATAGCTTAATGCTTCGCAGAGACTTATAAATGTCCTGTAGATCTTATCCTGTAATGTAATATTTCCTACGTCAAATATATTTATGAAAGATTCTGGAAACTTAAGCTCAAGAATATTATTAAACTTTTTACGGAGATAATCTCCATATTCTCCATGTGGATCTATGACTATTATCGATATATCATTCTTTACAAGCTCTGTAAGTATGGTCTTACAGGTCCATGACTTGCCCATTCCTGTAGGACCGACAATCAGTATATGATTATTAGGTAGAGAATCAATATCAACATATACTTCTCTACTTGATCTATCATATCCTATGAATACTCTTCTACTACTTTCATATACTGTGCCTGAAGAGCTATGCATAGGTATGAGTATAGCTATATCACTAGTTAGGGCGTAAACGCTTAGTCTTGATGTATCAAAAAGATAACATATGTCTCCTATATGAAGATTAAAGTATGGTTCAAACTCTCTAGTAGAGACATTAACGGACATTATTAATGGTTCTTCACCATAGTTCAACCTATCTATCACGTTTCTCCATGCAAGAACTTCGGAATAACTTCTACCTCTCTCTTTAACTATGAGAGACTCCTGTTCTCTATGAAGCTTCTCTCTAGCGATAGTTTCAAGATCTCTACATCTTCTAAACATTATAATATAACTACATTTACATCGAGATACATGTAAAGCATCAGATTTTACAGAATCAGGATCTCTTATAACAAATAGAAGTCTGTTCTTAGTACAAGTATAGAGTAACTGAGCAAAATTATCATAAATACGTAAGTCCTTAGAAGAGAGATATATGAGAAATATAGTTAGAAGACCAGCAAGAAATCCGTAGAAACTATATAGTAATGAGAGGATTAGAAGAAACATAACTGATGTTGGCATCAGCCTTAAACGATCAAGAGACCTACTAGAGAGTAGAAGTTCCAGCTCTCTTTCTTCAACTCTTCTAAACATGAAGTACTCTCCTAGAACATTCTCAATACTAGATAAGATATTTTTACTATTCTCAACACTTCTGTACTCGAGATTCACAATAAAATACTTAAGATCACCTTTCACAAAGAACCCTACACTCACATCATCATTCACTAGTACTCTCTTAACAAAATCTCTCACAACACTGACATAGGTCTCTCCTTTCAATCTCTCAAGATTGAGCAGAGGCTCAACACGATAAAACACTATTATCCTATTCTTACGAGGAAAATATACATAATTAGACTTCAACTCACATACTAAACCAACAGGAACTCTGTAAATATAACTTATAAAAAATGATATAGTATCTCTAAAGAAAAATAAGATTAAGGGAAATAATAGTATTAAACATCTTGATAAGGCTAAAGATAGGGCAAATATTGTTAATAGAAGTACTATTAATATTTTTAGACGATTAATCATTTTAAATCCTCTCTGGAGGTTTTCTTGAAGAACTTCGAGAATATACAAAACCCGCCGAGACTTCTAGCTTTCTCAATATCCTTCTCGTCGAGAACTTTCTTCAACTCCACAATTATAGACTTATTCTCACTTAATGCGTTCTCTATCAATCTCACAACATCTATAGGCCTGTACTTGAGGAGAGCTGCTCTAACATAGATCACACAGTCAGGATCTTCGTCTCTACAATATGATGCTAATATTTTAGCTATCTTAGTTGCAAGCTCTTTCTCTATACTAGATAATGATTTTATTCTTCTAACGTTCCTATTCTTTAATTTACTCTTCTCTACTTTTACTACTATTTTATCGATTTCTCTACTGATTTTCTCTGCTTCTTTAAAATGATTTTTCTTCTTAAACATTTTCTCTCTCAAGAACTAGTTTTAATATATACGCTAGATCCTTATCAATTTTTTCAACCTCTTTTATTAGATCTTCAACCTTTATGTAACGAAGAACAAGATCAACAAGTCTAGAAGTATCAATAATACCTTCAAGAAGTCTCAGTGCTGTGGCAACACGTTTAATGTAGGATGATTCTCTACTGATGTCAGTACTCTCTTCATAACTCTGTTCTACATTTTCGTCCTTCTCTTCTTGCTCTGTCTCAGGTACGTTATCGAGGTTAAGATCTCTCAATATATCTTCTAGAGATCTCTCCCTAGACATGGTCACCTCCTACCTTTTCTGATACTCTGTCTAGATATTCCAAGATAGCTACTTATCTGATGAGCAAGCGCCTTATACAAGGACTGTAATGCCTTATTAAATTTCTCAGCCTCTCTATATCTTACAGCTAGCTCACATCTATTAGATAGTACTAAAGTATAGGAGTCGAATGGTATCTTATGTACAGTACCGTTTATAGTATACTTACAGAGATACGATAATGAACCATTCATCGATTTCATATACTTATTTACTATAAGATTAACTATCTGCGATGTTCTAGAGATAGTTCTCGAGAAGCTATCCCACCATGCCTGTACTGTCTCCAAACATAGTGGCGATGGTTCAACTACTATGTTAATTATATCGCACGTATATAGGAGCGAAACATATAGCAGACTTAGAAGCTCAGCATTAGCCGGAGTATCGAACAAAGCAACCTGAAAACCTTGGTCACAAAGCCAAGATATAAATCTATCAATACGAGATTTAATAACATCTTTATTAGCTAACGATAATATAGAAGCTCTAAAACCTCTAACTCTCCCTGGAGGAACAATATAGACATTTCCAGCATACTTAGATCGTTCAACCCTGGCCTCAATACCCAGAAGAACATGATCTAGAAAACCCGGACAGTCACTTGAGACACCATGAAGCATAGATACACTCATATTACCATCAACACCCAGATCTACAACCGCTACATCAACATCAAACAACATCGCAAGATTAGCTACCAACGTAGACTTTCCAACACCACCCTTCGATCCTGACACAAACATCACACTTACTATACGAGGCCTAAGCATGGTTAAGATAATGTCAAGGTATAAAAAAGAGATCCTACAAGAGAGCTCACGAGAGAATTGAATCACCCAACATCAAAGAAAAAAGGCTAAATACTCCCATACACGATCAACATTACAGAAAGCGGCCGTAGTCTAGCCTGGTCTAGGATGGCGGCCTCCCGAGCCGCTGAACCCGGGTTCAAATCCCGGCGGCCGCACCAGAAAAGACTTCTACCCATCACCTAAACACACATCAAGACACAAGACCAATACACGCCTATCTACATACTTTAAAAACCAAAAACACCCCTAAAAAACAGACCACCTATAAGAACAGCAACAGACATCACAATCATCATACGCACAGTCAAACATACAATAACCAATATACAGCTAAACAGAAAAGAACCCATAAACTAACTCAGAACCACCAAACAACCATACAAATACAAGGAAACACAACAAGAACAATAAACTACAAAATAACCAAAATAGAACGAGTACAACCACCAACATGCACAAAACCACCAAAACC
>JAADCU010000034.1 GCA_013154355.1 Thermoproteota archaeon
TCGCCGGTGCGAAAATCAGCGGTGCTGGATACGGAGGTGCCATACTATTCATTCTTAGGAGTAACCTAGACAGTTTAGAGCTAAAAGAGCTTGAGGTGATACACAATAGTAACGCATTTAAGATTCTGTGCCCTGTGCGTATTAGTGACGGGGGAGTCGAAGTACTCGAACGAGGATATTAAGAAGATACTGGAGGATCTCAAGAACACGATAAGTGAGCTCAGAGAGAAGCTAGCTAAGAAGACCTTCGTCAAGGCTATAGGAGGTAGAAGACTAGCAGAGAGACTAGCAATGCTTGTAGACGTAGCAGAGATAGCTTTAGAGGACTATGGTCCAGATCTGGTACGTAAGTACCTGAGCAAGAAGGAGGGCAAGCCCTTTCGAGAGTAGGATAGATGAGAACATTCTAGAGAAGATAGTAAGCAAGATATATCTAACAGAGAGAGAGTTGAGAGAGGTCGTTAAGTATCTTCTAAGCATTATAGTACTTAAGAGAAGAGACGACCTCATAGAAGTATATCAAGCTCTTCCTGAAAATGTTAGAAGACTCTTGCTTACATATACTAGAGAGCTAGAAGCTGGAGATAAAGAAAAGGCTGATCAAGCTCTATATAGAGAACTTTCACGAATGTTTGAAGATATCTATAGAGATCTAAAGAGGATACATGAGAAATATATAATGATACCTAGAGTCTAGCGAAGTAAGCGATACACGTATATACCCAAAAGTAGACCTAGAGAACAAGAGAACATGGTATTTGAGAAATTTGCGAAAAAGAAAGAAAAGTACACACCACCTCAACAACCTATGCCACCTACTCAACAGCCACCTCCACCTCAGATACAGACTAGTCATATAATAGAGGAGGTACGTACATATTTAGCAAACATACTTTCAACAGTCTCAAAGATAGAGTCAGATCTAAGAGAGCTTGGAGATAGGGTTGACAGACTTGAGAAGACTATTCGAGGATACTTCATTATTCAGGTAAGTCACATACCTTCAACACTTACTGACCTAGTAAAGCTTCTAGGACTTAGAGGAGGAGCTGTGCTAAGAAATAACGTCATTATAGAGCAGGTAGGTGACTTGATGATTGATCCTGTAGTTCTTCTATCTTCTATAGATTTTGATAATATTCTTCATATAGATAGAGGGGGGACCCACATATATGTTCTAAAGCATGATGATAAGGTAATATACGTGGAGTCTGATAGAGAGCTAGATTACTGTGTTCTAGCAATCATAAGGAAGTTCTTAGAGTTCTTTTAACAAAAATGCTTCTAAGCTTCTTGCTGACACGTCTACTATAGCTCTCTGCACGAGGCTCAGTAAGACCAAGTATCATGCTCTGAATTGCTGATTCAACATCTAGACTATTAATCCTCATAAGCGTGTAGCATGAACCCATACTAGATACATGATGTGCATCACTATTACCTATACATGATGCTGAGAGTCTTCTAGCAATTGCATATGTTATCTCGTTAATCAGAGGAATCAGGACACCTCCATTGTATGCTTCTACTATCTTCCAGGGATATCTTAACAAGTTTGATAAACCTATACCATGTCTAAATATGTCTAATGGATGTGCGGGAACGATGATGCATTCTCTCTCTGATGCCCAGTCGATTAGCTCGTCGATATCTCTTGGAAAATCGTCCTCTTGAACTTCTATACAGTATACTAAGATGTCTCCTATGTTTGTTCTAACTTCTGCACCAGGTAGCAATACTATGTTATCTATCTTATTTTCTTTCAAATATCTTACTGCGTGAAGACTGCCTTTAAACGTGTCATGATCCGTTATTGATATTATGCTGAAGTTCTTCTTTATAGCTTCTTTAATATACTCCTCAGGTCTACTTGCCCCATCGCTATATATCGTGTGTAGATGAAGATCCGCCTTGACAACGTTCTTCATACTCCTTCACTAGGTCTCTTTCTATGACCTCGCCCATGGGTCTGACCTCTTTAAATATCTGTGCTTCAAATATGTATATGGTGGTGTCCTCATCGGTCCAGCAGGTTGGTGGAAGAAGAGCCTTCTGGCATACCTCGTTTAGAAACGTCATGACATCCCAGCAGTATTCTACAGGTACCTGTGGTAGAAGTAGTCCTGATAATATTCCTCTTTTGACTACTAGACCATGCTTGCCTATTATTATCTTGTTGAGATACTCCTTTGGAGACCTAACCTTCAATTCCTCTAGAGGACTGAGCACTGATACCTCTATCACTATTCTACTGAGCTCTTCGGGTCTTACAGGCTCGAAACGTGGATCCTCAGTTGCTGCAGCTATTGCGCTCTCTATTACAGCCTTAGCAAGTGGGTACACTCCTTGTGGAAATCCTATGCACCCCCTCAGTTCTGTAGAACCATCCTCGAAATATATCTCTAATGTCGTGAACACACCATACGTAAGCTTAAGAAGCTTCTCAGGAGTATCAGATGGAGGATCTATCTTTCTACCTCTCGTAACATACTCCTCGATAGCTCTTCTCGCAAGCTTGACAAGGAATGTTCCTTCCTCTAACGTTAACGGTCTAAACGACATGTACTAGTCCACAATATAGGCTAGAGCAGAGTTATTAAGCTATGTCTGACATCTATACTGATGAAGTTTAAATGTAGCATCTGTGGAAGAGAGATAGACTTCACAGAAGTAGCATACTTGAAGGGTAGTACCATAATATGCGCAAAATGTTTACCAAAATACTACGTTAGAAACATATGCACAATAGTAAACAGAAGATTAAAAGGCGAAGATCATCCATCCTGTAGATACTGCAGATTCGTAGAAGAATGTAATAGGTATATAAGTGAGCTCAGAAAAAGTTTAGAAGAGAAGACGTGATGAATCCTTCGGCTTACTGAGGATGATGTAGATGACCTGCGCTGACAAGATAATACCATACTCACCTTGCCCAGGAGACTGCACGAGGTGTCCCGCTAAGCATAGAGCAGTAATATATGGACCCGTACAGTCACGTAGAAGAGGACGTAGTCTAGGAGTAAACCTGTTTCCACTAAGAAAAGTATGCTCATTCGACTGTATATACTGCCTGAGAGGTAGAACAGTAGTAAAGATAGCTAGTCCAGACCTATCACAGGTACAGATAAGCGTTAACCAGGTAGTAGAGATTCTGAGAAATATTCTTGAGAAGATAGAGACAGACACAGTAGATTTATCAGGAAATGGTGAACCAACACTATATCCTTATCTTGAGGAACTTTGTTCAGAACTGAGAAAGCTGTGCGATGAGTATGGTGTGAGATCTCTAGGAGTGTTTACTAATAGTTCAACATTAAAATATGAAAATATTTTAAAGGCTTTAAAATATGTTGATCATATTGAGGCTAAGCTTGATACAGCTTTAGAAGAGAAGTTCAAGATTATTAATAGACCATGTGAGAACATTAAGTTCGAGGATATAATTGAGGGTCTTGTAAAAGCTCGTAAAACTCTTCATAGTGAGCTTGCTATACAGATACTACTTCTGAAGTACGTGTCAGATGATGGAAGAACTATAGTAAACTATTCTGAAGATGATGCATATCATATGGCTAATATTCTACAGAAGATAGAGCCAGATATAGTAAATATATACACAGTGTATAGACCTGTCATGACAAGCTACAGGATAGAGAAGCCAAATGAAGAACTGATGAAGATTTTCTCAGATATTCTCGAGAATGCTGGTCTAAAAGTGAGAACGTTCATTGAGTAGAACCTCTTCTTCTCCTAACCAGGAGTGGACCACGATAAGCATATGTTGCTGGACATCCAGGACAAGTACCTTCTTTAAATCTTCTACATGTTAGACAGTTACGTCCACAGGGAGCTAGATCTTTTCTTTCTGTAGGTATCTTTATGTATACGTAGTCTGGTATGTATACTCTATCTAGCACATATGTACGACTCTCCTCTATCTCTGGATGAGTTCTTACTTCACAATCAAGTGATATACAGTCTATAACTGAGTAATCTTCAGCAAACATTAAAGCCATATATCTATCTGATCCACCAGTAGCAAACATAAGCATTCTAGGACAATCCTTAAAGGTGTTTACTATATCATCGATAGCAGATCTTGACCTTAACTTACCAACAACAAGTATGAGACCCCTAACTATATCTCTGCTAAATACAGCAGTTATCTTGATAGGCAATCTTTTCAATCTCCTCCCTATTGCAGTATGTGAAAGACCGACGAACTTACCTATCTCTCTCGTCGACATAATGCCATTTCTCTGAAGTAGCGAGATTATTGCAATGTCAATCTCGTCTAGCTCGAAGCTCATGGCAAAAGTTTTCCACTTGGAAACTCATATATTTATTTCTCATGCACGATATGGAACCTATCTGAGAAAAATGTTACCACTAGTACTAAAGATACCGCTGATGATACTTGTGGGAGTGATAGCAGGAATAATTGGAGGATTTCTAGGAATTGGAGGATGCGTGATCATGCTTCCGGCGCTTATACTCATATTTGGTTACCCAGTAGCAACAGCAATAGGAACAACGATAACAGCAGTCATAGTTACGGCATGTTCAGGAGCTGCAGCACATATTAGATTGAAGAATGTTGATTATAGTACTGTAAAAATTATAGCAGTAACTGGAGCTATAGGATCAGCTATAGGATCAATAATATTCATGTACGTTTATAAGGAACCTTGGCTACTATACCTAATACTTGGAGGCGCATTTCTATACGTGTCGATAAGAATGATATATGAGGGACTTAGAAGAGGTAAAATACCTGAGAAAACTGGAAATAGAGTTCCAGGAAGTGCACTAGCTAAGGGACTTATAGGATTCTTCATAGGAATAATAACAGGAATAGTTGGACTAGGAGGAGGATATGCACTTGTTCCAGCATTCATATATATACTAGGATCACCAGTAAAGATCGCAATAGGAACATCATTACCATCCTTCATATCTATGGCAGTGGTAAGTGCGGGATTCAAGATAGCACAGGGACTTGTAGATATAGTAGCAGCAATATGTCTAGGAGCTGGAACAGCTACAGGAGCATGGATAGGAGCATACCTAGTCCCTAGAGCACCTGTATGGATAATAAGACTAGTATTTGGATTCGTGTTCCTAGGTGTAGCACTAGACTTCATACTTAGAGGACTACACCCGTTCATACATCAGCTAATAGTAATATAAGCATTGTTTAAACGATAAAGATTCTCATAAACATAAAAACTAACAATAGGTTCAAGTAAGAAGACAAGTGGTAGTCGGAGAGAAGCTAAGTAAAATATTTGAAACATATTTCAAAATTCTTTCATTAATCTCTTTCATCTTCATACTATATCCGCTCACTAGATTCTTAATAAATATTCTAAACATATTCTCAACACCTATAATATTATTCACATATGTAGGACCTAGCTTAGCCATGTTCACTCTACTCATACTGAGCTTCATGATAGGTATTATACCTATAGTACCTATAGTTCTTCTAGCAGTATTTGGCTACTTTTCTATAAATAGTGTTTTAAGAAACTTGAAAAGTAAGGAAACTTCTAAGTTTCGTAAAGTACTTTCAGTAATGTACCTTGTATCAATAGTTGAGACAGTAGCGACACCGTCTTTCAGAGCAGTGTGGAAGCTCTCAGGAACGTCTGTACTATACTTAGTATATGTCCTAGTTCTCATGACTCTATCTACAATATCATTCATAAGTATTCAATATTACCTTGTTGATAAATGTATAGAAGAGATGGAGAATAAACAGAGAAAAGCGAGATATAACATAGCTTACATATGTCTAGAAGCAGCTTCTCTAATAATTGTAATACTATTGGTAGAGCTTCCAATGCTTACTCTCTTAGAAATTATGATTATTAATATCCTGTTCATAATAATGCACTCCTACTATGTTGTTAGATTACTTAAATAGCCACTCCTCTCTCGGCATCGCTACGTCCATTATTGTACATTCTTCACATATCTCATAATCTACTCCACGAACTATGACTACGGGAATTCCCTCATCTCCTTGACCCATTGCTAGCTCTGCTGCTGCAGCTATCTCATCTACTATACATATGTTAGTCTTCTGCATAATGTATCCATACCTGTCTCTCTTACCGACATATGTTCTGAATGGTCTTATACCTGCTATACCGATAGCAAAGTTTACAGCACCTCTTCTGAAAGGTCTACCGCATGTGTCTGTTATTATTATGGCAACGTTCTTTCCTGTAAGCTCTCTTATCCTCTTCCTTATCTCTCTAGCTGACTTATCAGGATCTTCTGGGAGAAGTACAACTCTTCTTCCTGAACCATCGACGTTTGAGAAGTCTATACCTGAGTTTCCACATACTATGCTTCTAATGTAAGTTATTAGGAGACCTTTCTTCATTTTTAAAACTTCTCCTTCAGAAAGTATTAGTGTTACAAGTCTAGGATCAATCTCTAATTCTCTACCTAGCTCAACAGCCTTAGCATCAGGTTGTATAGAATCTAGATCTATTATTCGTCCCTCAGCTTTAGATACTATCTTGCTAGCTATGACCAGTATATCACGATCCTCTATATCTATTCCCTCTCTCTTACAGGCATCTACAATGAGAAGAGCAATATCATCTCCAGGTCTCACATCTGGTATTGTTCTGACAGGTATTATCTCGATCTCTCTCACACATGTAGCTGATTCCAGGATTTAAAAACGAGATCTCGATATCTTACCAAGACAATAATAAGTATAGTAAAAATATACGTATAAGAAAAATTGAAGTATAGAAAACTTATAAACCTACAAGACAAATACTCTCACCAGAACATGAACTTCAGAATATTCACAACTTCAATACATGCATACTTAGGAAACAGACATGCAAGAATGCTTCTCAGACTACTAAAAGAAATAGAAAGATTTAGACAGACCAGACACAGAGATCCATACACGAGGGAGATACTTAGAAACATAAAAACGTGGGGACATGGACATAAAATAATTAAGCTAGCAGAGAAACTAGGACTAA
>JAADCU010000021.1 GCA_013154355.1 Thermoproteota archaeon
TTGCTAAGGCTGCAGAAATAATCTCTAAGACACCTGCTGCATTAACGTTGAGAGTTCTTCACACATTATCAGACATATCTAAAGATCCTAACCAGAAGGTTCTTCTAATACTTCCAATAGAGCTTCTAGAGTTTTTAAGAAGAGAAGTTAGAAGAGAGGACTAGACCTTCAATCCAAGCTTGCCTCTCCTCGAATCTATGTGAGATTTCAAGACCTCAGCAGCCTTTACAGGATCATCCTCTATATATAATCTCCCTCCAGTCAACTCTACAAGTTTCTCAGTAAGTATGTTCTTAACCATGTTTGACCCATCTATGAACGGTGACGGATATACATGTAGTAAGAATCCACATGCTAATGCATAAGCAGCATCACCTAGAGCCTGCTCTTCAAACCACTGTGGTGCTGAGACTACTACAGGTAGGTCCGGTAAATCAACGTTGAGTTTCTCAGCTATCTTCTCAGCAATATATACTATCCTTGATATACTCATGCAGAGTCCAAAGTCCCATACCGGAGGTAATCTAAGTTCCCTACAAGCATCCTGTAGATCCTTGCTTGCATATTCTAGAGCCTCCTCGCTCATGAATCCTAGACCTTGTAGTCCATATGATGTGCAACCAGCAGTCCAGACCATTATTCCTCTCTTAAGAAGTTCTATTGTGAGATCTCTGGTAAGTACATCATGTCCTCTACTTATCAGATTTGAGCATCCTACGACAGCTGCGATCCCTCTTATCTTACCATCAGCTATGAGCTGTATAAGCTTGTCTAGAAGATTCTTCTCGATATAGTCCTCGCTTAGGCCTACTACAGCCTTCTTCACGCTTCCAAATTTTTCAATTCTTCTGCTTCTGGCCTTGAAGGCCTCTATAGCTAGCTCTACTATCCTCTTAGCAACATCTCTAGCTTTCTCTGGACTCCACTGAACAAGTTCAGCGCCTTCAATATATGCTACATCGTCAGCAGCTATGAGTTTCGTCCCAGTATGTCTAGATATCTCTGTAAGTCCAGGAAAGGTACAGTTAAACTCTGATACAACAGCATCTATGAGACCACTCGCGACCAGTGGCTCTGTTCCGAAGTTGTTAGCACACTGACCTATGAAGCAGCTATTTTTGAGGTATATCCATCTTGACTGTATATCCTGCCCTACACATGTTGCTCCTACTATTCTTATACCTGCAGCACCAGCCTTCTTAGCAAGTTCCTGAGCTTCACTAGACGATGCGTACTCTATGACTGCCTGCTGTATCACTGTCTGGTGACCTGTCGTTAGAATGTTCACGTACGATGGATCTATCTTACCTATTCCTGTCTCTATAGTGTCAGGCTCGGGCACTCCTAGAGCTATGTCATTCATCCATGTATTCATTCTCAGAGCAACATAACCCATCACAAGTCCAAGTCTAAGAACATTAAATAATAGATCTATCACGTTAGCGTTCAAGTTTGTAGAGGTCTTGACGAGAGCGTCAACTATCTCAGACTTAGCACCTCCTGGAACTATGTTGAGCTTCCTGAACAGCTCAAGCCTAGGCTTGAATGCTAGCTTGGTAACTATGATGCTCTCTTCCCATCTTGGTCTATAGATGTCTTCTAGCACTAGCTTTGCAAGTCTCCTATGATCATCCTCTATACCTAGTAGATCACATACTTTCTTAAGCTTCTCTCTACTTTTAACATTTTCCATGCTCAGAAGTGCTCTAGCAGTGTTCTCACATACATGAACATAACATGCTACTCCAGCTGTAACATGTCTAAGAAGGTTCTTAGCTACGACCTGGTGAACATTTAAGCCACATACTCCATAAGGATGCTTCTCATCAAGTATGCAGGGACCTTCTGAACATACATTACAGCATGCTCCTCCTCTTCCCATCTTACATTGTGCAGCTTTCAATCTTCTCGTATGTGGAGTATCGATACCTCTCTTTTCGGCTTCTTCTACAAGTCTTCTAATATCCTCATTTGCGGTATCTACAAAAGGCATGTGAGCTCTATGGAGTTCTCTAGTATTTAAATTTTACATTTCATTTCATAGCTGTTCGGACATCGAATCAACATGTATGGACTTGCAATAGATCGTTATTTATCATTAAGAAGCACTATCGATGCTTAAATAGGGGCTGCGATAATATACCTAAGTGAGTAATAAGATAAGCATCGGAATAGTCAAGTGCGGATGCATAGGCTCATCAGTACTTCTAGAATACGCCCTAGACGAGAGAGCAGAGAGAGAGGACATAGTGACCACAATATATGGAACAGGCTCAAAAATGATCGAAGAGTTATGTGAGAGAGCTGCGAGAAGAGCAGTCGAGGATAGGCATGACATGTACATCATAGTTAGCCCTAATGCAGGACTACCAGGACCAAGCAAGGCAAGAGACATACTGATAGAGACTGGGAGACCCGTCATAGTAGTAACAGATGGTGCAGCAAAGAACATTGCCAAGAAGCTTGACGAGATAAGGAACGTTGGCTACATAATAGTCCTTGCAGACTCCATGATAGGTGCTAGAAGAGAGTTTCTAGACCTATCTGAGATGTGTATGTATAACTCATATGTGCTACGCGTGTTAACGGTATGTGGAGTATATAGATGCATAGTGAAGTGCATAGACGAGACAGTGGAGAAGTTGAAAAAGGGAGAGGAGCCTACACTACCTAGGATAGTGTTCGACAAGTATCACGTACTAGAGTACTCTGGTCTTCAGAACCCGTATGCTCTAGCTAAGGCCATAGCTGCCTACGAGATAGCTAGACATGTTGCAGATCTCACCGTAGAAGCATGCTTTAAGCTGAAGGAGTGGGAGAAGTATACCATGATTGCAGCATCTGCACATGAGATGATGAGGACTGCGGCAATGCTAGCAGAGGAGGCTAGAGAGATAGATAAGTATAATGATTCTCTACTAAGAACACCACATGCTAAAGATGGTAAGATGCTAACAAAACTTAGACTTATAGAGAAGCCTACAGAGGTGATAAAAAGTGCCTAAATGCATGAGACTACTACTCAGCACTGGAAGAACAATAGAGCAGGGATATTACCTAGAACGTTTTGGTAGATTCTCACGTGAGTATCTTGAAGCAATATCAACATTATACATGAATCCAGCTGACGTAGAGAAGCTTGGTCTAAGAGATAGGTCGGTAGTGAAGGTTAGAGGACAAAATGGTAGAGAGGTAAGAATGTATGTTAAGATAGATAGCTCTGTTCCAGAAGGTGTTGCATATGCTGCATATGGAGCAATAATAAACATGGTAGTTTCTACAGAGACTGAAGCTGCAGCAACACCGAACTATAAGCAAGTTCCCGTAGAGGTATGTACAGAAGAGAATACTGGAGAAGACATCGTTGAACAATATGTCAAAATTGTTGAAAAAATTCCAGGAATAGGTGATAGAACTGTCAAGAGAGGAGACTATAAGCGAGTACGTGCAGTATGTCCATTCTGTGGATTACTCTGTGACAACATTATAGTGAAGATGATTGGAGAAGAGATAATAGATGTAGAAGAAGCATGTGTAATTGGTAGAGCAAAATTCGTAACATATCACAAGGAGAGGATACTCAAACCATTAAGAAGACGTGAGAATGGTGAACTAGTTGAGATAGATCTAGAGAGAGCTCTCGACGAGGCTGCTAACATACTTGCCGAATCTAGGTACCCCCTCATGTACGGCTGGAGCTGTACTACCTGTGAAGCTATAAGGATAGGTCTGAGACTAGCAGAGCTTATCGGAGCAGTGGTAGATAATACATCATCTGTCTGTCATGGTCCAACAATGATGGCTGTAGCAGAGACAGGACACTCAGACTTCACGCTTGGCTTCACTCCACATTACGCAGATCTAGTAATATTCTGGGGATGGAATCCTTCTCATGCTCATCCTAACTTCACGTACAGGTTCGTGAATAGGGAAGGCAAGCTTGTCGAAGGTAGAAAAGGTAGAAAGATAGTTATAATAGATGTTAGAAATGTTGCACCTTTAAAACCTACTGAGATAGATCTTAAGAAATGTACTGGATGTGACTTATGTGCAGATGCTTGTCCAGAGATAATAAGAAAGAGAGCTGGGAAACTAGGTTTGAAAACTTACGAGATAGACGTTGAGAAATGTAGAGAATGTGGACTATGTATACGTATATGCCCAGTAGAAGCGTTCAAGTACGAGAAAGACGTTGACCTACACCTGAGAGTGTTTCCAGGACGGGATTATGAGCTTCTTACAGCAATAAGGATGTGCTTAAGAGATCTCGAGATAGAGAAAGACAATGTTGGCGGAATTGATAAGGAGGTCTTTCAGAACTTCTGTGAAGATCTTAGAAGAGCTAAATATATAGTGCTCTTTTTTGGAGTAGGACTTACACATAGTAGAGGAAAGTTCAAAAATATTGAGGAAGCCATAAAAACGATACAGGAGCTTAACGAGCATACTAAGGCTATAATAATAGCCATGAGAGGTCACTTCAATGTAACAGGAAGCAACATGGTCTTTCTATGGACATATGGAGCACCATTCGGGATAGATCTCTCAAAGAGATACCCAAGATACATACCTGGAGTAACGACAGCAGTAGACATATTGAGAAGAGGAGAGACAGATGCAGTACTCGTAGCAGGAGCAGATCCAGCAGCATCATTTCCTAAAGATGCTGTAGAACACTTCAACAAGATACCACTCATACTTCTAACACCTAAGCTATGCGAGACCTTGAAGTATGCCGATATTATTATTCCAGTAGCCTTAACAGGGATAGAGTGTGAGGGAACAGCATATAGGCTTGACGCAATACCTATAAGATTAAAGAAGCTTGTTGATCCTCCTCCTGGAGTACTATCTGACTTTGAGATACTTCATGCACTATATGATAGAGTCTCTAAACTGCTTAGAAGATGACTTATATGAGCTCACTTGTCAGAACTATGTCAGCATTACCGTTATCGCATCTAACATCCTCTATAACGTAGACGTTATCTGAAAGTATCTCTACTAATGAACATGCAAGTAATGTCAATATGCATAACTTCCTAGACTTGAGTATCTCTCTAACTCGATCCATTATCTTTAGCTCAGGTGCTGAGAATATACATTCACAGTTCCTTATCTTCACTAGTATCTTATTATTAGATCTACGTATGCTTTCTAAATCAAATCTTAAATAGTTACGTAATATGTTGTAAGCTATCTTGAAAGCTTCTAGAGGATCATTAATCTTTCTTACACTGACATTACTTAGCTTAAGAAGCTCTAGCGCCGTCTTATGAGAAGCTATGTTAAATATTGTTGTTAATGCATCCTCTCCAGCTAAGTTAGCTACACTCTCAACAATGTTCTTCAGAAGTAGTCTACTAGCAGTATACTGTTGAGGATTCATGATTAACGAATCTTGAATAGGTCTTTAAGCTTCTCTATTAAATCATCTAGCATTAGTAGTACGAGACCGATGTTAACATCCATAGCCTCGTTAGGTGACACTAGTACGCCTATGTATAGATCTCTTCCAGAACCTACCTGGACAGACTTGAGAATAAGCTTGCTCTTCTTACCCTCCATCAGAACCGTCTGAAGCTCATCATCTCTTAACTGCATATACGCCTTCTTGCTTGACCCCATTATTAACGTGATTAGAGCAGCAATACTTCTCTTCTGAGCTCCTGATAGAGATGCGCCGTACGAGTATACGACTAATCCGTCAGGTCTTGCTATCACTACCTCATCTACTGCTCTACCACATGCATCTACGAACTTCCTCACTAATTTGTCTAACTCCGTTTGAATAGATTCTGCTTGTGGCATTGTGTAACTATCTTTCAACGAGTTTTTAAGTGGTAAGGTCATTCTCTGTAAATGATTTGGAAACTTATCTACTCTATTAGGAACTACTTTCTCAGGTAAAGCTCAGGGCTAAGTATCTCTATTAAGGCATTACCATTCTCGCATTTTACTGATCCTACGTCATACCTCCTGTTAAGTGCCTTCTCTATGAGAGATAGACATAATAGTGCTAGTATGCATAGCTTGCTTCCCTTAAGTATGTCAGATACTCTAGATATTGCCTGGCTCTTATGTCCAGAGAACTTGCAGTCTCTAACCTCTATTATGATCTTGTTCTCGTTCATCTCAGTCTTAATCTCTATGTCAGTGTCAAGCTCCTTCTTTATGATATCCTTGAGCTTTCCTGCAAGCTCACTTATGCTGTTAGCCTTCATGTTGTAGGCATCTACAAGCTCTTCAGCAGTCTTCTGGATAGCTACTCTGATAACCGTAGTGACAGCTTCCTCACCTACCAGTTCTACAAGGGCGTTAAGTATGTTTGTTAGTATAAGAGTACTCATTCGGGTCGCCATACCCGCATTCTAATATAGTGGTCAGTATCCTTTAAGTATCTCTCTTAGCCTATTACCAAGATTGTCAAGTGCAAGCATTATGAGACCGATGTTAGGTTCAGGATTGTCCGATGGCGTTATGACGCTCACGTAGACTCCTGTTCCTCCAACATCTATGTACTTGACAAGTATCTTGCCTCTCTTGCCATCTATCATTATGGTATCTATGTCTCCTCCTCTAAGCTGATTATAGATCCTCTTACTTGAACCCATTAGCAGTGATATCAGTGCAGCTATGCTTCTAGCATCATATTTAGCTCCCGGTGGAGTATACGCATACACTATGAGACCGTCAGGCCTAGTTATCACAACATTCTCAACACTGTCTCCGCACATGTCTAGGAATCTACGCACTGCTTTATCTATTGCAGAACTTAAAGATTCGGACATATGTATCTTTACTGTATAGCCCCTTTATTAACCTTATTCCTCTCCATATAAGAAACTTTTAAAAAGTATAAACAACATAGCGAATTTTCTTAGAAAATAAAATGAATAAAATGAATAAAATGAATAAAATGAATAAAATGAATAAAATGAATAAAATGAATAAAATGAATA
>JAADCU010000019.1 GCA_013154355.1 Thermoproteota archaeon
AGATTTATAGATAAGTATCTAGTTAAGAGAGACGATATTTATGAAGCGAATCTAAAACATTAGTAACAATAATATCAGCTTCGTTCTCTACGAAGAACTTAACAAGATTAGCTAAGAAGCTCATATCTGTTAAGTACTTATTAAAGAAATTCTGAATAACTCTATCTATTATATAGAAAGGTTTCTCGTAAGCTTTTTCAGGAATAAAGGATAGACTGTTACAGTTATTGCATAGAAAAACAATGAATTTACTCTCAACATCATTAACGTTTAGATTCGCTTCATAAATATCGTCTCTCTTAACTAGATACTTATCTATAAATCTTCTAAGAATATTCTTACTATAAAAACAGGCACAGAGCATGAGTATTCACCTAAATTCCTATGACGCAACATACTTCACTTGATAAAATTTTATTTTCAAGCAATATACCAATTATCTCTTTCTCAATTTTTCCTACTTGTTAAAATTATCAGTTTACCATTACAGGTATAGGACTTACAATTACATAAGTTAGAAATATTTCTACACTCAGATGCTCTATCACTAAGTATGCTCTCCGATATTTGCTTTTTCAGATATTTCCTTCCTTCTGTACACTCAACACAAAAACAGTAATAGTCAAATATTTTAGAATTCCTACGTATCTTAACCATAATAAATAAATCAAACATATGTTTAAACTTTCTTGAATTATTCATGAAACAATATTCTATACCATTAATATTATCCTGACATAGGTGATTTATATCAGCAGAACATACATATATCTCTTCGATCCTATTAACTAAATGTCCTTGTCTAATATTTATTAGAACCGTTTCTACAATCTTTCTTAGATTCTCTACACTCATTATCCCGCATTCTTCATCTTTTATATCTGAAATAACACCATCTTTAATGCAAACGTACTCACAGCGTCTTTTTGTTATACGTAGCTTGTAAATTAAGACGCTCATGGTCTATATTATCTCCATAAGTGTTTCTTTCTCTTTTTCAAATAATTCTGCTTCATATAAGTTATCTTCCGAGATCTCTGTTATCATAGTCTTGTTATTCTTATTGTCAATATAATATGTTTTCAAGTTTTTTCTTACAGAATACGATAAAACTAGGCCACTATGAGTCTCAACTATGATCTGGAAATCTTCTTCCCTTAATAATAGTTCAAGCAGGTGATATAGCCAATCAACGTGTATGTTGAATTCTACTGTATCAAGTATTACTAAGCTTTTAGGTAATTCGATGTTAAAAATTTCAGATAGTTGTTTTCTAATTCTCTTCAACTGGTAGAGCTGTAATGCTATATTGATTATGTTTAAGAATCCAGTACTAAGTTTCTCTAGCTCTATAGTTTTTTCATCGATTATTAGATTTATGATAAAGGTTTCCTCTTTGCTTATTAGTTCTATATCATTAATTATGCAGCATGTTATAAAATCTACATATCTATTTAACTCGGTTATTAGATCTCGCGTTCCGTTTATCAGACCTTTTACAATTAAATTCTTTATATTTTCTATAATAATATGTTTAGGTAGTGGATAGATATATTTTACAAGAACTTCTTTGAATAATGAATAAACATCTATCTTGCAAGTACTATCATACACATTAATTATATCCTTTAATAGTATTTCAGTTTTATAATTTAGATATTTACAATTAACATTTCTAGAGGTAAGCTCGTTTATTCTTTTAATCTTTTCTTTCAAATTATTATCAATTACATCTTCATAAGTATCTAAGATCTCCTTTGTTAGATAGAGAATGCTATTAGTTACTTCCTGTTTTCCAGGTAAAGTTAAGGGAACATACTTATCTAGTACTCTATCCACATATTTGCTATATACTTTTAAATTCTCCTCTATTATAGATAGTTTCTCTTCTATAGAAATTAATGATTTTCTTTCATTAACAGATTTCTCTACTTCTATATATTCAGTGAACACGCCTATCCTTCCTTTTATAGACACCCTATGTTTAGGATTATTAGCGAGATTTAGGAGGTCATTTAATTTTACTTTTATTATATCTTCATGATAAGATCCGTATACTGTTTCTAGTAGTGATAGTAGTGCATATATTATTGATGTTTTTCCTGTGCTGTTTGGTCCGTAGAGTACTGTTATTTTGTCGTGAAATTTTATGTTTCTGTTCTCTGTGTTGTATATTGGTTCTGGTGTTATTGCTAGGAAGTTCTCAACATATAGTTCGTCTACTAGCTTGATCATGCTTTTTCTAGTATTCCGTATCCTAATAAGGTTTTTGCTCCTATGCCTTCTTTTAGTGTTTCTAGTACGAATTTGTTTATTAGTTCTCGTTTTTGCGGTTCTATGTCTCTTGTTCCTACTATGAGTCTGAATGTTACTCCTTTCTCTACTGCTATGTAATGTATTGGTACTGGTCTTACTTCATGTTCTCTTATCATTCCTTTCTGTTCCTGATATATTGGTGTTGTGACTTCTATTGTCAGTAGCTTATCTTTCACATGTACTGGGTATGAGTCCACGAATACTACCTTCAACCCTTCCTCATGAGATCCCAACAGTTCATCTACCTGTTTTCTCGTTAGTCCACTTCTCTCCATGTATGATCTTAATGCTCCTTTTAGAGTACTTGCAGGTATGTAGGGCAGATTCAAGTATGGGTCCCAGGCTAGTCCTAGATCACATATTGGTCTTGTAAATGATTGCTCGCTAAGTCCTATGAGTAATCTAGCCTTCGTTATTACTGGTATATCTACTATACTATAACCCTTATCTTCTAATGCTTTTCTAATATTGGTCATTAAATCATTAACCTTTGATAAAAGTTTTATTAGAGAATTATTACTTCTTGAGTATTTCTCAACTATTGATCTAAGTATGCTCATTTTAATACTTGTTGCATCTTTATCTTTTTCCAATGCCTTAGCTTGAAGAAACTCTATAGCACGTAATCTAACTAGGGATTCCAGGTTAATCTCTTCCAAATTATTAATCTTGGACAACTCCTTGGCTAGATTTATCAGAGTCTCAACTATGGCCATATTCTCACCATTCTCGTCCTCAATGTCTTCTGTACATAGCTTTCAAAATATGCTAACCCATCCACACTATTTATAAGGACCTCCTCTGATGTAACTCTTATACGAGTTCTAGAGTGCTCACCTCTCCAATCTATCGTGTCTGGCCAGTCTGAAGAAACTAGGAGAGTTAACATGCTATGATCGCCATGTGATGATACTATGAACGGTGACGCTCTCCTGTCTACATTAGTGAAGTATCCAGTACCTCTTCCAGCACCTTTCTGATATCGTGGTAGACCAAGTATCCAGGCCTTACATATCTCATCTCTACCTAGCCTAATCCTGAACAAGTCGAACCAGTGAGGAGGCCTGTTCCTACCATAGTACCTGATTATTCTTCTAGCTCTCATGAAGAAGTCCTGTAATATCAGTAACGTATCAATACTTAACCTACAGGGAATATAGTATATACATGCTATGGGAAACGTATTGTTACTTAATGCAGATGGTAATGGAATATTGAATCTTGTACAGAGAACTCTGTTAATAATGTTTGAACAGTTTATAATACTTTTAGATATTGATGGAAATGGAGGCAGATCTCTTGAGGATACAGTTAGCTTTCTTGGACTAGTCTGACAGTATCTTGCAGCTGCATTATATGCATGCTCGATCAACTTCTTAAGATCTTCAGGTCCTAGAGTACCCTTAAGATACTGACCTACAATACCAACATGATCTCTACCATATATCTTGAATGTTCCTACACATCTTCTACTCATCTTACCTAAACCCGACAATGATAGTCCAACAATGAGAGATAGTAAGCCAAGCTCGATACCATGATCTCTACCTCTCCTATACTGATATATCTTTAGATCAACTTCTAAACCATTAGAATCTACAAACGTTATATCTCTATTCAACGTTAATAAAGTAACTCTCTGAAGCTCACATAGTCCTCCCCTACTTCTTCGTTTACAGATCTTTATCTTAGACCTATCTAACTTATATACAGAAACTATCTTAAACATAGAACACTTATCTGTTGATCCAAAGAGCTCACCTGTAAGATTTATAGTCTTCCTAATTAGGTCACTCCCTCTAGAACCAGAGTCGTAGAGTACACCACCTATGAGAGCTCTCGTCCACCATCTCCATAGTCCTTTCAGTGATTGTGTTCTAAATGCATCTTCAGGATTGAACTGAGCATCATAACTCCCCAGGAACAGTGGAGTCTCGTTGATAAGCTTAAGTTCGAGTAGAAGAGTACTCATGGTTACTATTCCTTCCTTATTAATGCTTCAGCACAAAGTTTAATCCACTTGGCAACTATGTAAGCAACCTGTTCAGCATAGTTATTTTCCATGAGATTCTCAAGTAGATCACTCATGTTTTCAGGTACGTTATCTAGACAGCCGAGGTCTACAAGTTCTCTCAGTAGGATTCCTCCATAGAGTGCGTATGCTCTGTCCTCTGCATCTTCTATGCCTTGTAATATACTGTCTAGATCGGACTTTAGCTTATTCAAATCTTTGTTTGATAGAGCATTGTAGACTCTCAGAAGGTTCTGGTAGAGAGCTTTGCCAGCACAGTAAGCAACAACCTGATAGAGCCCATGATATACTAGGGCCTCGTAGAGCTGCCTTGCACGTGTTCTCAAGGCTTGAAGAGTCTTATCCTCTTTTTTCTCACTCTTTACTTCCTTTTTCTCTATATCTCTCAATATGTTTACGATATTGTTAACTAACTTAGAGACTCTCAACGCAATTATGTCTTCGGTGACTGTTTTCTGAATACCTTTCTCACTCATATTCTGATCACCTCCACTATACCCTTACCTATCGTCTCGTGACCTCCAAGTATCATATATTTTCCAGGATCTATAAATATACTCCATATATCACAACTACATATATCATCACACTTGTTACCTCTCTTAGCAAGAATCACCTTGCAGTCTCTGTTAGCTCTATCCCTTATCTTTGAGCATTCTTCACCATTCATACAGAACCTAGGCTTAGAGAAGAGGATCCCCGACACAAATATTGTACCTCTAGGTACATACTCTTCAGACCATGGCCCAGTCTGTACAGTCTTAGTCTCATACTTGAGTCTGACTCTGTTAATTACTATTATGCTCTTGCTTACGATCTTCATAAATATATCGTCATTAAGTATGACTATTCTATCATACAGTTCTGAGCTATTAAACAACTTAAGAGATAACGTGCTTATGAAATTTCTGACTCTATCACTAAGTTCAGTAACATTTTTTATAAAATATTCATTCAGTATTAACATATTATTTGTGAGAAGCTTGCTCTTGGAGGAGTCTGTTACTCCTGCCTCGGAGATGCTGCTCTTTAATTCCTCTACAATATTACTAGAGGCCTCATATAGCTTCACGATCTCATTATCAACATTTTTACAACATGATACCAAGATATCTAAGTATGTTCTAAAATAGTCCAGTAGTAGTGGAGATGTAGCATATGCATATACTCCTCTTAGACTTCTCACAGGCATGAAGAGAAGTCTTGCATCAAGTATAGACAGGCAAGATGCAAACTGAGACTCTTCAGAAGGTTCTGAAGGACCATAAACATAGTCCAGACACTTGCTAGCGCTCTCGCTCTTGAATGCTAAATACTTAGAGGCTCTGAGAGCACCTTTAACACTGCTAGCCCATATCACTGGTACACCATGTTCATCTCTCTGTATAGGTAGGTCAACAGCTTCTCCATAGGTTCTTCCAACACCAACATGAAGTGGCGTCTTAGCTTTGAAAAATATTAGCTTACCATGCTCGTAAAGTTTGACTACATCCTTCATATCTGTTTGTGACACACTATGAACTACATCGTTCTAGGATTTTTAAATACTTCATCTAGGATACACTTATAAACTTTAGAGCACCATATCCTACAGGTAATGTTAAAGACAAATCTGCTACTGATAAGAACATTAACACCACTCCACGTAGGATCAGGAAGATCTAGCAGAGCAGTAGACCTACCTGTACAGAGAGACCCAGAAGAACTTCCACTCATACCCTCAACCTCTATCAGAGGAGTCTTCAGAAGCATATTAAGAACTCTCTCTATAGATGACTCCTCAATACTGGGAGACCATATAGGAGAGATAGCACATCTAGGTATCCAGCCCAATCCTGGAAAAATCTTCCTCACAGATGCCTACTTACTACTATACCCAATACATCATAATGGAAAGACAATCTATCTAACATCAAGATACTGTATAAGTAGAGCCTTAAAGATAATATCATTAGCAAAGAAGTTCACAATACCTCTAGATGATCTTGCAGATAAAGATTTCATAACTATTAAACTAGGAAATGAGATAATAAGAACATCTTTTAAAACTAGTAACAGACTAGAAGACTCATTTAACATGCTTTTAAAGATGTTCTCTGTAGAAAATTATGAGAACATTGTTAAAAATATTAGAATTATAGAAGATAAGAACAGAATACTTACAAAGATAGTTAACTCCTTCAACATTAGAACCTATAGAATAGCTATGAAGAACGAACTATACTTATTGAAAAAAGTCGAAGAAGGTGCATTATGGTGCGAAGAATATGTTCCTAAAGATACCTTCTTCATATGTGCAATAGCATACACTAAAGATGTAGAGAAGACTGTTAAAGATATACTCAATAAGCTGTATAGAGGCGTAGTTCAGCTAGGAGGTAGAGAAACTATTGGAAAAGGATTCTGTAGAATATATTTTGACAAACATGATAAAAATACTTATAAAGACGATAAAAGTATTGATTACCATAACTAGCTATGACCATCAATTACGAAGATTTCATAACAGCAAAAATATGGGCACTACTTCACGATCC
>JAADCU010000074.1 GCA_013154355.1 Thermoproteota archaeon
ATAACCTTCGGGATGCTGATATGAACCGGGCAAGAGAATATGCCAAGACTCCAATAGAAGTATGTGAGGCAATATGAAAAGAGTATATGATAGGAGAAAAGCACAATACATAAGGAAGATTGATGAGGCCATAGAAAAGCTTAAGACTAAACTTAAGCTAAAGAAGGATAAGGATAAAGGTCAGGAGTGGATTGATGATGAAGATGCTCCTGACATAAAACGAGAAGACATAATATACTAACTAGAAAGGAGGTGATATCAATTAGAGTATTAATGTCGCATAATGGTAGTATCTGGTTAGTTAGGTGTCCTTATTGCCATCAGATAGTTACTTCAACTGTTGGTGATAAGGGCGAAGATATTATTAACGAGTCAACTAGATGTAGACATGTCATTAGTCTCGAACCACAATTAATGGCAGTTGAGTTTGAGCCTGATGAAGAATTTATTAGATCAACTCAATGTCTCAAGCCATTAGTTACAGAGATGATGACATGTCTGCGAAGAGGTCAGTTACAAAAAGCAAAAAGTCTCTGTACGGACTTGTGTGAAATCTTAGGTGTTGATAAAAACAGCATATCCCCCTTCTAAGCCACTTTCTAGTTAAGGTCAATATTATTCCATTACTTAACTAGATAAAGCCTAGTATAGGGGCAAATAAAAGGAATAGGAGGTATCTTATGGACGTAACAAGACTCACACCTGTAGGACTGGTTGCAAAATGTAGCGAGTTTAAGCAAGGTACAAAAAGGCATGAGAAGTATAAGAAGGAGCTTTGCAAGAGACGAGGCTTCTACGGAGCAATGTCCCAGTTCACATACCTTAGGGACATTGGTCATGATGAGGAAGTAAGAAATGCATTATTAGATGCCACATCACCAGGAGCATGCTGGCAAGTTACCTATTGTGAACAAATTGCAAATGATCCGGACATGGTAGATGCATTGTTAAAGCATAATCCCGACAAGGTATTCTTCGCATTGATAGAGTACCTTAATGAAGTGGAATATGACAATCCTAAAGTCAGAGAAAGGTTAAGTCAGGCAAAGATGTTCCCTACATATCTCTATCATAGATTATCAAATGACTAATAGGAGGTAACATAATGGTTAATGAAATTCTACCAACAAAAGAGCAAATATTAGAAGAATCAATTCCTGAAGATCTCTGCACCTATTGTGAAGAGGTAGCAGATGATGAAGACGTCTGGAGAAAGCTTGCATCTCTAACGGGTGAAGAAGCAGTAAAGGCTCAGGTACTGTACTGCATTAACGTTAGAGATAGAGAGGCTATGTGGAAAGCACTCTTGAATACTCCTCCAAATGATGTTACTATAGTAGAGCATCTGGCACTATATCTAGTTGCAGTACATGACAGGCCAGAGATTAGAAAACATATAGTCACATCAAAGTGCTTGGAGATGTGTATATAGGAGATATATATGGAAGGCGAAATAGTCCTGAAATATATCCAAGTTGAATTGATCGAGGATCCTGCTCCCGATGAGCCAGTTAGTGAAGCATATAAGGAACATCTACAACGTGTTGCAAATTATATTATACGGTATGTAGATGAGGAGTGGCTTGAGGAAAGATGGACCCCGTCAATTCAAAAATGTCTGAGGAAAGCAATCCCAAAATGGCAAAACAAATGGGATGCTATTGAACTAGCACACAAGAGGCTTACTCAGTTAGTGTCAATAGATGGATCTAAAATATTGACAGAACTGAGGAAGCATGGCTATTTAGAAGCAGTGCTAGTTCAAGGTGAAGAAGTCTTAGACGAATACTTCTTCACTCCACATCAAACTGCAACAGCACTACTTGCACTACTTCATAGCAGAAACATTATAACAATACGACATGTTAGCAAAGTAGTGCTAAGAGGAGACCTCTTAGAGACAAAGAAAGCAATTTCTGTCATAAGAGGTCCTATATAGGAGGCAGTATGGCAAAGGAACTGTTCGTTGATCAGATATTAGTCAAGTATGCTCTTCCGCATAGGATGCCTAAGGACGAGATAGTGCCCTATGCAAAGAGGGCTGCTGATAATGTCTATAATGATGTTGAATCTACGTATCTGGAAGATTATATGCATTTTCCAGATACTAAGCGAACACTTGTTCATTATATAGGCAACTATGATGACGAAACACAAGCAAAGAAGATGATTAAGGATAAGCTCACATCAGAAACTATCGAACTAGCCCAGACATTCATAGCTAAGTTGGCTAGTGAAAAGGTAGTAACATTATCATTAATAGGAGGTGATGCTGACCTATATGACATTCTAATGGTAGATCATTATAGGATGTTTACATTAGTAGATGTCTTAAAGGATGCTATGATCATTAAGACTAGCATCCTAAAGACAGTATGGGTTGATGCAGATCCCTATCAACTCAAGTCAGTGGTGCCTATAATGGGCTGCTAGGAATACAGGAGAGGGAGCTAGGGATGGCTCCCTCTACAACGGAGGTAGTATATGATTACAGAATATGTCGAAACACAAGACATTACCATTAGAGATTTACCTCCAAAGCAGCTTATAGAACTCTGTAAGAAGTATGGACCAGAAACAGAACTTCATCAATATATTAAGCAGCAAATTATTTATAGCAGAAGAGGCGAAGAAAAATTCCTCTATCTCAAATACATCAGTAACGATCCTGCGGTTAGAGAATCGCTTAAGAATATTAATGCCTTTGGTGTAAGTTGGATCGTTGCCTACTGTTCAGATATTTCAAATGATGATGACATGGTCCAGGCAATGCTAAAGCATAATCCTAATCTTACATATTATGATCTAGCAGCTTATCTTGAAGATGTTGAAGATAGAATGGATGTGAGGTTGAAGTTAGTTCAGTCTGATGAGTTCTTATGTGCTGCCTATCATAAACTAGCATTGGAGGCAAGCTGATGTATGATCATATTGATCTGGAACCAAGCAAAGAGGATATATTAAACATAGGTGATCCACATGATTACTTTCTCTATCTAATCTATATCGGACATGATGATGAAATATACAATGCACTAGTTACTAGTACGGGAACTTATGCAGCTCAGGCTCAATATAACTACTGCCGATATATTGAGGATAGAGAAGACATGTGGAGAGCACTACTGAATACTGATCCAACCGAAGCGTTTGAGCCAATTATACATTATTGTATCAAAGTAACGAAACGGTTGGAATTATTAGAACATATAGCATCTATACCAAATTTACTTAACTACATTTGGTAATATCAAAAAAAATATTAAGGAGGTAGGCTATGTCTACAAGAGGTTATATTGGATATTATGATCCGAAAAGAGATAGGTACGTGGGATCTTATTGTCATTTCGGTATTGATAATTTACCAGAATATTTGCTCAAATACTACAATACATTTGAGCTAGCAAAGAAGTTAGTTGATGGTGGTGATATGTCCTATGTCGGTAAGGAAATAGGACATAAGCATGATTTCAATAAACCTAATTGGAACTGGACTCTATACTATCATAGAGATAGAGGAGAGCCATGGGAGGCAACAAAACCAAAGACATTCTTGTCAATTATAGACTTTGCAGATTTTGCAACAAGATACAATGTTGTATATGTATTTGCAGGTGGTAGTTGGCACTATCTATTCAATAAATCATTAGTGCCAATAGAAACAGCTAAGTCTATAGAGGAGGTTGCTGAAGATGATAGAAATCGACAAAGTCAAGGAATTGGATGATCATTATATCTTGTACTTAGTTAAGACTGATCATCCATTTGATCTAGTTGAATTTAGCAAAGAGCTAGGTCTAGATAGATGGCTCAGACCTGACCTTGATGTTAGAGTGCAAACTATAGTCCTAGGACTTAACGGCTACGTTACAGTAGTCGTAGTCAGAAAGGAGGCACTTGAGGAGATTAGCAATGAATCAGATACTTAATCATATTCCAATTACATTGTCCAGTCTTATCTATGTAGCCTTCATGTTCTTTGTGATTGGCTTTGCTATAGGTGATGGTGCGTTATGGATTAGTCTTATAGCAATTGCCTTTACAATATTGGCTATATGGTTTCCAATGACTGGACTTGTAGGAAATATATTAGTCTTAACAGTTATCTTATTGAGGAGAATAATTCATGGTACACTTTATTGAGTTGTTTAAGCTCTTTACAATACAGTGGACTCAGTTTACGACAAAGTACTTACCATACGAGTTTGTACTGTACATCGTAGTCTTTGCTGCTATCAACATAATGCGAATGGAGCCTGTAACATCAATGCTGGGAACTATTCTAAAGCTAGTATTTGCAACGTTAGTTGAAGCGGCTTATGCATTAGTTGTTACGATTGTAGGAGTGATCATTCTCGTATGGTGTTCAATTCCATTAGTGATGGTAGTGACTATTGTGTCAGTAACATTATTGTGGTAGGAGGCAAATATGATACTTGCAGATACTGAAATCTATCATATCCTTAAGATGCTGTTAGAACATCTTGAGTCTATTGACATGGTAGAATACAAGTCAATAGGTAAGATAGATGCTTCAGACAAAGACCATGTCTATGTACTGAAATGTATCAAGAGGGACATGGATGATCTTAAGGACATACTCAAATGGAGATTATGGCAACTGAAAACTGAAAAAGACATAGTGAGTGGTGAATTAGCTGAAAATGATGTAGTGCAAACAATCGATGGAAGCATCTACCATTTCCAAGGAGTTAGTGATGGATACTTTAACGTGTATCCTAACGGAAAGAGTAAATATACATGTCCAAAGAATGAATGCCTATTGTCTCGATCCTGTATTAAGAAACTTAGTAAGGAAGAGATCGAGCAATTGTTAAGGAGGTGATGTGATATGTTATTCTGGATCATGTTCCTGTTAATGTATCTATGGGTTAGTTATAAGCTTAAGGATAGTGGTATTGTCTCAATCCTTATAGCACTAACCCTAACAGCATTCATTAGCTTTATCCTACTACCGCTTGTAGTAGTAATTAGCATTCCAATCATGATTGCTTTAATTGTAGTCGGTATTGTCATGTTGGTTCTGTACTATACAATAAGGATGGTGGCATTGGTATGATAAATGAGTTCATTAATGACATCAATACATTCTCATCACATTGGTTTAGTTTCTGTCAACATACGTATGCTTATATCTTCCTCATCTTCTTAGTAGTATATACTGGTATAAGTGCAGCAGTAACATCAAATCCTAAATTCTTTAAAGGAATAATCGTGAGTGCATTTAGCACTCTATTTGTCTATTTAACTATTCCAATCCTACTAGTGATATTGATCCCATTCTCTATATTAGCAATCACGTTAGTAGGGGTAGGAATTATGTGGTGGTAGGAGGTATGAATGATTGATAAGATCTGTTATAGGAGACTGCAAAAGTTATTAATACAAAATGCAATTCGTATAGGTAGCAAACCTTTCATATTGAACTGTGGTCTGAAAACATATGTCTACATTGATGCAAAGACAGTTACATTAGATCCACAAGGTTCATATCTTGTCGGAAAGGTTATGTTTGACATTATCAAGACAATGAATGTGAATGCTGTAGGAGGCAGGACTTTAGGAGCTGATCCAATTAGTGCTTCTATAATGTATACTGCCTACACGTATGGCTATCATATTAAACAATTCATTGTCAGAAAAACACCAAAGGCCCATGGTACTAGTAAATGGATTGAAGGTAACATAGAAAGGGGTGATAGAGTATTAGTTGTTGATGATGTTCTTACTACTGGATGGTCTCTCATAAGAGCGATTCAGCATTGTAGAGAACATGGTCTGGAGGTAGAAGGAGCTCTTGTCTTAGTCGATAGGCAAGAGCTTGGTGGTAAGGGCAATGTAGAAAGAGCCCTTAAAGACAAGCCAGTCATAGCATTATTTAACAAGACTGGTGATAGGTTATTGGAGGTAGATGAATGAGCACATATTTAACAGCCAAAGCAGTTGATGTAATTACTGCTGCGAAGAAGCAAGACTTTCCATCGACTCAGCAATTGGCAGAAGACTTTATTACATGGGTTGATAACTTCTTTGAGGCTGAAGGATCTATTGCCAAGGAAGTGGATAAGGACGACATTATAAAGTATGTGATCGAACCAATCTTAAAGAAGATTGTAACTGATCCTATCTTTGTCCTTATCGAGCTAGGATTAGAATATATCAATGATCTGTATAGTTTTGCAGGTTGGTGTATGTTCATAAACTTTCTAGAGGAAAAAGGCCTTATAAAGACTAATGTTCATGACGAAACAGAAGTCCAAATCTCATCATATTGCTAGGAGGATATTATGGCAGTTTGCAATGATACAGGAATTATACTATCAGCACATCCAATTATGGTAGTAGATCTTAATGCTCCTATTGATAATTGGAATGAGATGGAAGAGTACATTAGAACCGATCTCCATGATACGTGGGATTATTGTAATGAAACTGAACTAGGGCCAACTATGGAGCATTTACATAGATTAGGCTATGAACCCGGTAATGTTGATGTATCATCACCTGAGTTTATAGATATCGTAGCCAATGCTGTTACTGAGAAAGTGATTCCAACTTCACTAGATAACATGAAAAGAGCTCTAGCGAGATTCGAGAATGCTCAGTTATTAGCCATAGGAGGAAACGTTTCATGTCTGGGTGAGGTATTCCTCAATGAAAAGTATTGGGGTAGGGTCTTATTAGACAAGATCCTATTACCAAATAAGATAGTACAGTCTATAGGCAATGAGAAGGAACTAGTATTTGATCTAGATAATCTCGATGTCATCTACTGGATACGAGAAGCATTGCCTACAATCGTTCCATTAGATGTTCCAATTACAACACGTGACATTCTAGTCAATTACTTCCA